>JAGVPT010000275.1 GCA_020052095.1 Bacteroidota bacterium
AGAAAGAGTTTGCCACCACCCCTTAGTCCCCTCCTCGAATGAGGAGGGGAAGGCGCGATAGCGCCAGGGGTGGTTTTTAACGAGAAGAAGTAGCCCGCCGACGAGACTCTCTCTGTCCCTTAGAAAGTGAGACGCCACTGAGTCCGGGGTGGTATTTTAGTTTGTCAATTCTCTCCCTTTTTCGCCTTTCTTCTGAGTCAAAATATTTTTATTATACTTGAGCAATGACAAGCGCACACAATTCATAGCATGGCTTCTCGCCTCCTACTCCTTACTCCGTCGCAACATTCCGGGATATTCCTGCTCCTTTTGATGGGCTGCGCAGGACAGAGACCGCCCGAAGGGGGTCCAGTGGATACAACACCACCAGAAATCATTTCGGTCTATCCATCTCCAAACGCAACGGACTACGCCGATTCCCGGATCGCTCTGGAGTTCAGCAAGTACGTCGAACGCCGGTCGGTCGAAGAATCGATCTTCATATCTCCCTACGTAAAAGATGTCGAATTTGATTGGAGCGGGAAGGAAGTCGAGATGAGTTTCCAGGAGCCGTTGAGGAAAAACACGACGTATGTGATTACCGTCGGGACCGATGTTCTCGATGTTAACAATCGGAACCGCATGGCGCACGCTTTTTCGCTCGCGTTCTCAACCGGCCCGCAGATTGACCGAGGGGAAATTCGCGGGCGGGTGTTCGATGAAAAGCCAAGCGGTGTCATGATCTTTGCGTACAAGGTCGACGACATTAATCCTGATACCCTGAATCCGATCAGGCAGAAGCCGGATTACATCACGCAAGCGGGAGCCGGCGGCGAGTACACGTTGTCGCATCTGGGTTTCGGAATTTACAGGGTCCTGGCGGTGCGGGATGAATTTCGCAACTTGCTCTACGATCCCGAAGCTGATGCAATGAGCACTGCGACCGGTGATATTCGTCTGGATGATAGTGATACACTGCGAACAGGAATAGATTTTCAGTTGGCGACAGAGGATACGACATCGCCCCGTCTGATTTCTGCAGCCGCAACGGATGCTCGACACGTCGAAGTGAAGTTCAGCGAGGGCCTCGATTCTGCCTCGGTTTCGTTCGATGCTTTTACGATCTCCGACACAAGCCGAATCCGACTCCTGAGTATCAAGAACTTTTTCCTCCATGCCGGACGACCGGAACTAGTGACATTGGTAACCGATCGTCAGGAAAAAGACAGCCTCTACAAAGTTTTTGCGGAAAGGGTGAAAGATCGCACCGGCCATGTAATTAATCCACTCGCATCGTCGAAGCAATTCACAGGTGCGGCGCTGCCTGATACCGTTCCGCCAAGATTACTATTCGCTACCGCGATGGACTCGACTGCACGCTTTTCCGTGGAAGAACAATTCCGATTTGAGTACAGCGACGCGCTCCAACGTCAGCCCGTTGCGGGCGGGATTCACTTGAGGGGAAGGGACTCGGTCGAGGTTGCATGCTCCATCGTGTGGAATGGATCAGCCAGTTTTACCGTTAAACCCCAACAACCACTCCGTCCGAACTATTTCTATACTTTTTTTGTCAGGTTTGATTCTCTTCGCGACGAGATCGGAAACCGATGGAAAGACAGCACCCGCAATTTCTCCTTCTGGACTATCGACCCGGAAATGGTTAGCAGCATCGAGGGCACATTAGCGGATAGTGATAGTTCGCTCGTTGACCGTTATGTTATCATCGCACAAAATAGCACCGATAAAATGAAGCCGCCGGTCCACGTCGCATCGCGGCGTTGGAAGAAGTTCCTTTTTCCGCTGCTCAGCGAAGGGGAGTACAGATTGAAAGCATTTCAAGATGTGGACGGAACGGGGATCTACAATTCCGGCAAACCGTTCCCATTCGTTCCCTCAGAACGATTTGCCGTATACCGAGACTCCATCAAAGTGAGGGCGCGCTGGCCCGTTGAAGGTGTGTTGATAAAGATGAAATAGCAGCAAGCTGTTGTGGTATGCTTATTCAAGCTCTTCTTTCTCTGATGCCAGAGAAAGAGTAGAAGCTCAGCCAAAGGCTGATGAGCCTGTGGCTCAAAAGAGAGCTTTTCGGAATCGTCCCAACGGGATCCCTTCGGGAGAACCCTTGCGATGCTTCCCACCGCACATGCCGAAGAAAACGGTTCACGCAATCCACCCGCAGGCCAGCCGTTTTCTTAACGCACGCATCGCCCCCTTTGCACGTTGCCGCCGATTCCGAGCTCATCAGACCAGCGTTTGTCAGGATTCGATGGGACGACCAACAAGACTCTCTCTGTCCCAAGGAAGGTGAAAGAGAACGCCCGCTTTCACAGGGATGACACTTCCGATCACATCGGCAAAATGGTATTTACGCTGGACGTTTATGCTCGCGCGTATCGCGGCGTCTTTTCCTGAACGGCTTTTGAAAGTCGCTCTTGTGCCGGTTCGAATGCCCGCTTCGCTCTCGTTCTTCGCGCTTCTCTTTCCAGACTCTTGACTGATCTCCTCCGCTTTCCCAATGACGTTTCTTTTCTCCGACGTGCTCATGTTTACGGACTTCTGTGGCCGGGTGAGTTTCCGGCGTCCGTCTTTTTGTATCATCGAACCCAGGATATTTTTTCAACTCGAATCGCTTCCCGATGAAATATTCGATTTTTCGCAAGTACTCCTGCTCGCTCCGCGACACAAACGTCAGTGCGTCTCCTTTTAATGTCGCTCGTGCCGTCCGACCGATACGATGGATGTAGTCTTCGGCAAATGTCGGCGTATCGAAGTTCACGACGTGGGAAATGCCTTCAACGTCGATGCCGCGCGCTGCAATGTCGGTCGCAACAAGAACTTTGTAATCGCCGTGTTTAAATCCCGCAAGCGCCCGCTGGCGTTGTGCCTGTGTGCGGTTGGAATGAATCGCGATGGATTTGATTCCCTTTCGTTCAAGCCTGTGGGAAATCTTGTCTGCCCCATGCTTGGTGCGCGAAAAGACAAGAACGCTTTCCATCTGCGTCGTCTCCAGAATGTGAATAAGGAGATCGATCTTCAGCTCCTGATGGATGGAATAAAAATGCTGCGTCACGGTTTCGACCGGTTTCCGTTGTTCGCCAACCTCGATGTATTCCGGATGTTTCTGAATGCTTGCAGTCAACGCGCGGACTTCTTTCGACATTGTCGCGGAGAACATCATCGTTTGCCGGTTTGCGGGGATTTTTGAAATAATCTTTTTGACGTCCTGTATAAATCCCATGTCGAACATTCTATCTGCCTCATCAAGGACAAGAACTTCGATGGTCGAGAGGTCGATGCTGCGGCGCTCGATATGATCGAGCAAGCGTCCCGGCGTCGCGATGACAATATCGATGCCGCGGCGGAGTCGCTTTAGTTGATTCTGTATGTTGACTCCGCCAAAGACTGCCAGACTCTGAAGACTCATGAAACGCCCGTAGGCGGTCACTGACTCTTCGATCTGTTGCGCAAGTTCGCGCGTTGGCGTCAGCACAAGCGCGCGCAGGGTATGGTGCTTTGCATGCGGGTCCGCCGCAAGGCGATTCAAGATCGGCAGAACAAATGCGGCGGTTTTTCCCGTGCCGGTCTGCGCACAGCCGATAACGTCTCTCCCTGCGACTGCCGCAGGAATTGCACGCGATTGAATAATTGTGGGCGCGGTGTAACCGGTCGCGAGAATACCCTGCACCAATTTGTCGTTAAGGCCAAGTTTTGAAAACGACATAAATATCCTTTATAGTATAGTGGGGAGACGCGCTGCTATAGAGATGGAAAATTACGGAAGGCAAAATCAGGGGGACGTGTTTCCCGAAACGGGACCGCAGAGCGGCGCGCCACAAACCTTAGCTTCTAATCATCGGAGAGCGAGTCTCAAATTCCGCCTCCAAACGTGTCAAGCTCAGGTGCGGGGCAACACTCCTAAGATACGACATTTGCGCGCCGTATCCTAATCAATAATAAAATTGATAATGTCTCACTTTCCTTGGGACAGAAAAACTCTCGTTGTTGCCCCCCATCGAATCCTAATAGATGTTGTCAGTTTCTTTCCGAGAGCTTGTGTAAAAAGTAATCTCAAGAATTTTCAGTGGGGATTATTTTTCACAGATTCATCCATTCAATTGTCCCCGATCACGAATTGTTGATATTGGTGCAACGTTTTCCCCACAGCGATTACATTTTCCAAATCGTGCATCGGAAATAATTACTTTTTA
>JAGVPT010000008.1 GCA_020052095.1 Bacteroidota bacterium
ACCGTCACAAGAATGGAAAGAGCGAGTAAAAGGGGAGCGATGGTATATCGGAGACACGTACAACCTTTCGATCGGCCAGGGAGATCTTTTGGTCACGCCACTTCAAGTAGCATTATTTACGGCTGAAGTCGCTAATGGAGGGTTGAAGATAACGCCGCATTTTAATAAAAGTACCGAGTACCGAGTACCGAGTACCGAGTTGGACAGAATAGCGCCGGAGGATGCCGTGCAGACGGTGCGGCTTGGGATGAGGGATACGGTCATATACGGCTCTGGACGAGCCTTGGCAGGGTTTCCGGTACCAGTCGCAGGAAAGACCGGGACCGCGCAATGGCGAAGCGATCGTCCGAACCACGCGTGGTTTACAGCTTTTGCGCCATTTGAATCGCCGGAGATCGTTGTGACTGTGCTTTTAGAAGAAGGAGTAGAGGGTTCGAGGACAGCGATTCCTGTGGCTAGAGCTGTGTTGGATGCGTGGTTTAAGAACAGAGATAGTGATTGACATAATGTCAGAAATCTGTAAAAATCAACCGTTCTTTGAAATGAAAAACTACGTTGAAAACGGCGCTTTTCAGATCACTTGTCATCCTCGCGAAGGCGGGGATCCATCTGTTGTATGAAGCGCGCCGTTTTCAACGACAACTCTCCAAGTCTGGAATTATCCGGACAGAGAAACGTCGACGGCATTCGCATAAGGAGGCAACGCCATGTCGGCAAAGCCTATCGACCAGATCGGTCTGAACGAGCTAACTCCAACCCTTAAGGCACTCGCCAGAGCAGGCGGTACCACGAAGCACGCTGATTGGATCCGTTCAGGCTTCAACGCGTCACTACTTCTACAGTTTATCGATCAGACGATCGATAATGAGAATGTTAGTCTTTTAGTCAGGAATCCTTTAGAGATGTCAATCAGTGAACAGCTACTCGAACTCATTCGTGCGAACGACGAGGGAGAGTGGGGGGTTACTGATCATGACATCGCTCGTCTCGCCGCCACAGCTCCATCGTGGCCTATCGGGAAGCACGCGTACCGCTCGTTACGCATCCGCTTTGGCGAGGGAGACGACGGTGTGGCACTGACCTTCGAGAGACACGTAGCCCGCATCAGGTCGGTCTTCGGCGAGATAGGCTTCTGGCGCTGGGAGCATCTCCGCTCGGGCAGGGTGACGTACAAGGGTAAGCCAGTGGAGCGTCTGCGTCTCTTGAACGGCAACCACACCCACAAACCCGTAATCGAGTGGGTGATCGTCGATCTCGACACGCACCGCAAGCGTGACAGCATCACTGCGGTGCGAGGGATCAAGTCGCTTGCCGACGAGTTGCTCGTCATCGCATGGATGTTCCCGAACATGATCCGTGCCATCGACTACGATAAGCTACCCGGGTTCTTCGCCGCTGGTTACGAGTCCAACGCATCCGAGTACGATGATGATGACTCGTGGTGGTACGTCGTAATCGTGGACTTCGAGATCATCTGCCGTCAGGTGAATGTGGATGCCGACGATCGCTACAATAACTTCTCTGACTACTCGGTTCCGGTTCTTCTATAGTAGCACTTTCCATTTTACAGGGCGCGTCTCATAGGAGATGCGGCTTTTTTTATTTGTGCACGTATTTTGTTGTAGAGGGTGGGTTCTCCCGACGTATTTGCGAAAACCAGGGATGGTGCGGAAATCGCGCCCTTACGCGGGGACAGGGCTTTTTGACGAGAACAGATAGTGATTGACAAAATCTCAGAAATCTGTTATAAACAACCGTTCTTTGAAATGGAAAACTACGTTGAAAACGGCGAATTTTTCGTAACTGAATCAAACAGTCTCCCCCTTAGGGTAAGAGGGAGTTGAGGGAGTTACGAACAATTCGTTTCAACGACAACTCTTCAAGTCTGGAATTATCCGGACCGAGAAACGTCTACGGTATTCGCATAAGGAGGCAATGCCATGCAGAACAGTTTGGCTTTCGTCGTATTTTCCACGATCCTCGGCTTCACGGCCTGCAAAGCCGCAAAGTCCACCCAGTCTGACCAACAGACGGCAACGCTCAGTGCGGAGACGCAATCGACGACATGCCCAACGTTGAGTTGCGGTTTTCTCGAATTTCGAACAGTACTAATTCCAGAAGACAGCGTTCATTGCGCAGTCGAATGTTGTAGGAACGATGGCTTTTATGTCCAGAAATTCGTTCCTTGGGTGAACAAGACTACCGGCAAAACGGACAAGTGGTACGACACTAGCGTGCATAAGTTGGTCGACGTTCCCTGAAGTTAGTAGATACACAGATGCGGTCAGCTTCTCGCGCGCCAACGTGAGACAAGTTGCGCTAGTGGTAAGACGAAATCTTGCGCTCCTGTTTCTCAGGTGCGCTTTTTTGTTTCCAGTAATCATGAACCGTACCATCGACTACGACGAGTTTTTGCTAACATCGGGTTTCCTTGACCACATCTACTTCCTGATAACTTGTGCTAAATTTAAGTTAGCAATGACCGCTTTCGTCCCTTGTCATTCCGACCGAAACGTTTAGTGCAGTGGAGGAATCCCTTTATGCCGCATGGAAAGGGATTCCTCCGCTCGTCGCAGAGCCTCCTCGGTCGGAATGACATAGAATGAGTGGTGCATTGATATTGGAATACGGGTGTAGAGATGAAAGGTTGACACATTTCTTTTTCTATGGTTTTTTAGTGCGGCTCCTTTCTTAATTGTTTGTGAGAATTTCAACCTGAACTGGCGCATAGTGCGTCCGGAGAAGACGGAAATGCAACTCGAATACATTCAGATCCCGATGGTGTCGAACGCGAGGTTCAATCCCAAGACACTGGAAAAGGCAATCGATCAGATCGATCCGCAACTTGCGCGGGCGGACTTCCAGCCGGTTTCGGTTCGCGGCAAGCCGTTCGACGAATGCGCGGATTTGAACGGGTACTTGCTCCGCTTGCCGAACGACGGCCGTTCCAGAGACGTGCTCGAGCTCGGTGAAGAACGTGGATTGGTTCCGGCGGTCTCGAACGAGCTTTTGTCGCTTTCGCGTGTGTTGTCTCCCGGCTACATGGACGTGAACATCGTCGCGCTCGGAGAAGTCACGGAGATCAATGGCAGGGACAAAAAAGTCATGTGCCTCGAGATCGGCGAAAAGGGCGCTCGCCGCCTTACGCTCGTGGATGCGAACGGTCCGTGGAGCACGAACACGCTGTTCCTCATGGTCGGCGTCGAGGGCGCGTTCGAAAACGCACCGTCGAAGCGCACGCCGCTCACCAAAGACTCTCTGCTCATCTACCCT
>JAGVPT010000098.1 GCA_020052095.1 Bacteroidota bacterium
ATTTTGCAGTAGCTTCATTAGTGAACAAGCTATCCGATTGCTGCGAGCAATCGGATAGCTCGAAACTGTAGCAATGCCCGGTTTTTTATTGATTGTCGCTCTGCAAATGGCTATATTTTCTTGACAGCCATACCATTTTTTGCAAGGAGTACGGAAAATTAATTGACGACCTTCTCAACGAGCAGACTCAAGAAACTTGTTCAAACATTCAAAAAGAAACGAATTGCCGTTGTCGGCGATGTCATGGTGGATAAGTATGTGTGGGGGAGCGTTTTACGCATATCGCCAGAAGCTCCCGTCCCCGTAGTCGAAGTCGAGAAGGAAACCGAGCGGCTTGGCGGCGCGGCAAACGTTGCAAATAATATCAAATCGCTCGGCGGCGAACCTCTTCTTGTCGGAGTAATTGGCCGCGATGCGAACGGAGGAACGTTAACAAGGCTCCTGAAGGAGCAAGGATGTTCGACGGCCGGAATTGTCCGCGACGCATCGAGACCGACCACAAATAAGACCCGTGTTATTGCACACAGCCAACATGTTGTGCGCATCGACCATGAACAGAGGCGCGACATCTCGTCTTCCGTTCAGGAACAAATTCTCTCCGTGCTTCGTCGCAATATCAGCTCAATTGACGGCATCATCTTAGAAGACTACAACAAAGGTGTCATCGTTAAGACGCTAATTCATCGCATCGTCGAGTTAGCACGGGAGCACGGCACGATCGTCACCGTTGACCCGAAATTCCAAAATTTTTTCGAATACAAAAACGTTTCCGTATTCAAGCCAAACAGAAAAGAAGTTGAGGAAGCGCTCGGCACGAAGGTCAATTCCGAAAAAGAAGTCCGCGAGGCGATGATGGCGATCAAGAAACAACTGAACGCCGACAACGTTCTTATTACTCGCGGCGAACACGGCATGAGTTTGCTGGACAGGGAAGGTGCCGTAGAGCATTTTCCAACCCGGGCACGACATGTCGCAGATGTGTCCGGCGCCGGAGACACGGTGATCGCTACGCTAACACTGGCGTTGGCTTCCGGCGCCTCAATACAAGAATCAACCGCGATGTCGAATTTTGCCGGTGGCATCGTCTGCGGCGAAGTGGGCATCGTCCCCATCATGCCGCAAGCGTTGATCGAGACGATTCTTTCCCACCAGTCATAACGCACGAATTTTCATATCGGAATCTCATGGGACAGGTATTCTCACTCTCTGAATTGATACAGCAGCGACACGCCTGGAAATCAAGCCAGAAAAAAGTTGTTTTTACGAACGGCGTTTTTGATATCCTGCATCGTGGTCATGCCGAATATCTTGCAGCCGCAAAATCGCTTGGGGATGTTCTGATTGTGGCGGTGAACAGCGATGCGTCAGTTCGAAAAATCAAAGGGCCTCTGCGACCGGTGGTGAGCGAGAGCGATCGCGCATTTCTGATCGCACACTTAGTGCCGGTCGATGCCGTGTGTATATTCGACCAGGAAACGCCGCTGGAGATCATCAGCGCTCTTCTACCCGATGTACTGGTAAAAGGCGCCGATTGGAATGTAAGCGGAGTTATTGGAAAAGATGTCGTAGAGCGCTCGGGCGGAAAGGTCCAAACCGTACCGCTCGTGCCACAACGTTCAACGACGAACATTATTGCCAGAATTCGAGAGCTGTATGCCGGCGCTGAAAAGGAATGAATGACCCGGAAGGCATCCAAAATATTGATGTATGCGAGCATTTCAGCATTGGCGGTGTTGTTCGCGGCCGCTGGATTCACACAGACAACGCTGTTTAGGAAGACTCTCCGCGCGACTCTTTACAAATTGGTTGAATCGAATCTCAACGCATCGGTGTACATCGGCGAGATAAACGGAAATCTATTTACCGGCCTTTCCGTTGACACGGTTGCGATGTATGTGAACAACGCGTCGTTTGTCGAGGCGCGCAATGTTGTCGTCCGCTATGATCCTCTCTCTCTCTGGTACAAACGTCTCTCTGTTGCCAGCCTTGAGATAGATAAACCCTCTTTTTCCCTCATCCGGTTCGCCGATGGAACATGGAATGTCGATCGTCTTGCAAAGAAGAAATCGGCGCCGGATTCGCTTCCATCGCCATGGGTCGTCGCACTAAAGTCCGTCCACATCAAGGATGCGCACTTCCGGCTTATCGATTCAATGTCGCAATCGAAAAGTGAATCACCCAGCCAGGCAACACCACAGACCATCAATTTCTCAAACCTCGATCTTCAGAAGATCAATATTGAGCTATCAGCAACATTTTCCGAACAGGAACAGAGTCTGTCTGTAAAGAATATATCGTTCGTTTCGCCTCGTGAAGCGTTCACCCTCACAAAATTTTCGGCCGATATTTACCACAGCTCGACGGCATCTGAAATAAAGAATCTGCTTGTCGCCACGCCGCGGTCGCACATCGAACTCTCCGCCCGAGTGAATTCTGTCGATGCGTTCAAGATCGAAGATATCGCGGCATTACAGTTTACACCGGTGGAAGCTTCTATTTCGTCTAGCATTGTTGCCGCCGAGGATTTACAGAAGTTTCTCCCCTCCCTCAACTTTCTCCGGGGTTCGACGCGTCTGGAATGCAGTTTGGCGGGGGAGTTCGGCGCTATTCGCGTAACAAAACTCCAGGCGGTGTTTGATCACTCAACAATCAATCTTTCCGGAACCGTCAGCAATCTTCATCGACCGATGGATTTGACGATGAACATCGAGTCGAAAGGAACGCTCATTCAGCCTTCGGATGTTCCAAAACTGCTCCCGTTCTTTCATATCCCCGACTATGGAAACGTCGGAAATCTTGCGCTCGATTTTCATTTTGTCGGCAGGCCGCTCGACTTTCAGGTGGCGGCAACAGCGTCGACGCCCGCGGGACGAATCAGGGTCGACGGGAGCTTGGACCTTACTGGGGAAGCAATGAAATATCACGTGATCTTCGGCGGGAGCAACGTGAATTTAGAAAAGGCATTTTCAAAGTCGTCCCTTCGATCTCACTTGGATTTTTCAGGGACGATCCAGGGGAAGGGCACGTCGATCGACGAATTGCATTCAGCGATGACGCTTGATGTCGACTCGTCGTCGTTCGGTCGAATACCGATCTCTCATCTCCACGTTACGGTGGCTGCCGAAGAGAAGAAAATCGCGCTCGGTGCAAAACTTCGCTCATCAAAAGGAGACATCGCGCTGGAATGGATGTTCGATTACGTATCCGAGGATTCAAAGTCGTATTCGTTGAAGGGCGTAGGTTCTCACGTCGACCTCGCGGCTGTTTTTGACGATGATCATTATGATTCCGACTGTTCATTCACTCTGAACGCAAATGGCAGGGATTTTCTGACCGAACGCATGACAAGCGATCTGTTTGTGGAATTCTCACCCTCAAGGTTCCGGACGTATACTTTCGACAGCACTCGTGCAGAACTTCATCTCCAGCTCGATTCGTTAGGGAGGAAAACGATCCGCCTCGCATCACCGATTGCCGATGCATCTATCGACGGCAGTTTTTCGTACGACGGTGTTCTTCAGACGGTGACTTCATACGTCAACGCGATGCAGTTGGTCTACGACAAACAGCGCGTCATATTCGATTCAACGTTTGTTCCGGTAACCGCTGACGCAGGTCGAAATGCGGGTGTTCGAACAGCACATGCCGCCCCAAGTTCCAAAAATGACATTCATTATGTACTCCGCCTGAAGAATCTGGAACCCCTTGCGATATTTTTCGGCACCGATGTTTTCAATGCCGTCGGCGATATTGAAGGAACGTTTCGCGGCAATAGCGATTCGCTTTCGGCGGAAGGTTCGCTGTCAATTCATTCGGGAAAATATCCGCTGAAGAACAGTCTGCTTCTTGTCGAGAAGGGGTTGCTTGCTTACAAATTTGAGAACCTGACGCTCGACAGTCTCCTCGCGGTGATGAATGGGCCCACGCTGACGCTGCACCTCAATGCTGCCGGGGTGTTCGCGGGGGAAACGTATTTTCGAAATCCTGCCATTGATTTCGCATTCCATAACCGACGCGCTGAATACTCTGTAAAAGGGGAAATTGACAGTACCATTATGATCGGCATTGACGGGCGCGCGGTCGTTAGTCCTGAGCAGTACGAATTTACATTCGACAATCTTTCGCTCCGCTATCAGGGCTATGAGTTGAATAACGCAAGACAGTTCTCTGCACGCATGAACAGAGCCGGTGTCAGTGTCGATTCGACACTGTTCACCCATCAAGATGAGCGGTTAATATTTGGAGGCTCGATCGGTTACCATGGCGAGATGGGCGCCTTCGTACTATTGGAGAATTTCACCCTCTCGAACATCCATTACTTTGGCACTTCGCGGGATTTCAAATCAAGCGCATTAGCATTTGGCGGAACGGTGAACGCTCTCGGCTCGGTGGGAGGAACAATGCGCGATCCGGAACTTACATGCAAGCTGGCAGCGACAAATTTTGCATTCCGGGGAACGGAATTCGGGTTTGTCGGCAGTTCGATCCACTACGCGGCAAAGGTCGCCGACTTCTCCATCCAGCTCTCAAAAACGCAACAGTCGCCCGATAACTATGAACTGCTCTGCAGCGGCTCTATTCCAATGGACCTGGGATTCACATCCGTTGAAAACCGCTTTTCGCTCCCCGGGATGGATATGTATTTGAAGGCAAGAAATTTCAATATCAGCATTATTGACCCGTTTATCGCACAAGTGGACGAAATGAAAGGAACGCTGGAAGGCTCAATTCACGGTACTGGTTCTTTGGAGTCTCCCTTGTTCGACGGGAGCATGGAATTGAGTAAATGCGAGTTCTTCTTTCCGATGAATAGCATGAAATATCAGACGGCAGGCAAGTTTGACTTGAGCGGAAATCGCTTTTCGTTCACAACATTTTTCGTGAAAAACTTGTATGAAGACTTCTCGTCCGGCAACGTCGACGTCGGAGGGTATATCACGCTCCGAGGCTTTGTCCCGGACGAGTATCACCTGAACGCGAAAGGAGAATTGATGGTGCTGCAAAGCACCTCAGCCAACATCAATCAAGGAGTGTACGGCGATTTGATTGCATCGACAGGACAGGACGGTTTCCTTTTTGACGGAACGTACGCGCGTTCGCGCATTTCTGGAGCACTTTTCGTCAAGCAGGCGTCGCTCACCTTCCCGTCGACGCGGCAATCAGCCAATCAGATTTCATCCCGCTACGTCAACATTGTTGTAGTCGATGATACTTCCAGGCCGGCTCAGGATACGATCGTTGGTCCTAATATCTTTGCCTTCTTCAGACCTAAGAAAGATGCCCCATCGTCCGATGCGCAGTCGTTCCTCGACGGCCTCGGATACGATCTGGTAATTCAGACAGATGGAATCGTCCAGATTCGAATGGTGTTCAACGCCTCGACAAATGAGGAGCTTTTCGCAGATTTGAACGGAAAACTCACGATGAGCAAAGAAGGAAATAATGTGCGGCTCACAGGAACGGTCACTGTCTCCGAAAAGTCTAATTACAAGTTCTATAAGCAATTCGACGCCTCAGGTACATTGAAATTCACAGGGAGCCCAGAGAACCCGCAGTTGGATATCAAAGCAACCTACAGGGGGACGCATATTATCAAAAGTGAGGTGACACCACCGCCCACGGAAAAGGTGGTCGTCTCTCTCGCGATCACAGGAACGCGGCTCGACCCCAAAATAAAAATTGGTTTATCGACCGTCGACGACAACGGAAATGAAAGGGAGCGCACAGGAGATGTCGAATCTGATGCCATTTCATTCCTCTTGACTTCGACACCCGGGACGTCCGGAAAATTCCGCGACGATTTGACATCCAACGATAAACAAAACATCGCGAGTTCCCTCGGCGTCTCCATGGGCGGATCGTTGCTTTCCGGCTTCACGAACACCTTGCTTTCTGGGATGATGCTGGATTTTCTTCGCGCAAACAATATTAATGCGGTGAGCAATGTAGAGCTGAGTTACTCGGGCGCCTCGCCGGATCTGCGTTTGAGCGGCGTAATCGGCGACGCCTACTGGACATTCGGAGGTAAGGTGTTCAGCGACATTAACAACGCCAATATCAGTCTCCAATGGTCGCTTGGTTCGATCATTCAAAGCCAGAAAATGCGCAATTTCATGTTTGAATTAAACCGGAAGGCCGATCCGCTCGAGACAAGCGATGTGCGGCGGCCGACCAGTGGTGCACGGATTTATTACAAATTTGTTTTTTAAGGCAGTCGGCCAGAAAGAGGAAAATGAATAATAGTTTAGAACAGCGCATCACGGAGTTTTTTGATGCGCACCCCCGGGAAGCGTTCAAATCACGGCAGGTAGCAAAGCGATTGAGCATTAGGGATGAGGAAGACTTTCAAGCTTTGCGAGAAGTACTTCATTCTATGGTGGAGACGAAAGCATTATCTCATTCGCGCGGCACCGGATATTCACGAAAATCTCCTACGAGCGGGATTCAGGGAAGGCTTTCGATGAGCAAACAGGGATACGGCTATGTAACGGTCGCTTCTTCCGAGTTCGGCGATGTGTACATCGGTCCGAAATCCCTCGGCACTGCTCTCGACGGAGATACGGTCGAGGTTGCTTTATTCGCCTCGCATCGCAGCAAGAAAGACAGCGACAAAAAGGCTGAAGGCGAAATTGTCAAGGTGCTGGAACGCGCTCACAGCGAATTTGTCGGGACGCTGGAACAAAGCAAGAATTTCTTCTTTGTGGCCGTCGATGACAGGAAGATCCCGCGAGACATCTATGTCCCTCAGGAATCGCTGGGCGGAGCGAAACCCGGCGATAAAGTCGTTGTTGCATTCGGATCGTGGGACAACGAGTTGCTCAATCCTGAAGGAAGAATTGTGGAAGTCATCGGGCGCTCCGGTGATTCGGGCGCCGAGGTAGCGTCCGTCATCAAGGCCTTTCGTCTGCCGACCTCGTTTCCGACCTCCGTCGAATCGTATGTCAACAATATTCCCGACACAATTTCGGCAGAAGAGATCAGGCAGCGTCGCGATCTTCGATCGCTGGTCTGCTTTACGATCGACCCGGAGGATGCGAAGGATTTCGACGACGCGATCTCGATCGAGAGGGTGGACGGAGATGCGGTTCGCCTGGGCGTACATATTGCAGACGTCAGCGCGTACGTGAAAGAAGGGAGCGTGCTCGACAGCGAGGCTTTCAAGCGCGGGACGAGCGTCTATCTCGCGAACCAGGTTGTGCCGATGTTGCCGGAAAAACTCTCCAACGAACTCTGCAGCCTCAAGGCAAACGTCGATCGTCTTGCCTACTCATGTATTATAGAGGTGACGGCAAAAGGGAAGATAACGAAGTACGAGATAGTCAGAAGCGTCATCAATTCAAAGCGGCGATTCACCTATGAGGATGTAGAAAAGATTCTTGACGCGGGAAAGGGAGAGCACTCGGATGACTTGGCGAAGCTCTGGTCGCTGGCACAGCTTCTGAAGAACCATCGCATGAAGAGCGGAAGCATAGATTTCGATTCACCCGAAGCGAAGTTCCGGTACGATGAGCGAGGCAAGCCGGTCGAAGTCCGCATCAAGCATCGCTTAAAGAGCCACCAACTGGTGGAAGAATGCATGCTCATGGCCAACCGAACGGTAGCAGCTCACATCGGAAAGGGAAGGAAGGAGGCGGACATCCGGCCATTCGTGTACCGCATTCACGACACACCAAATGTTGAGAAACTGAGGGAATTGTCTGTGTTCGTTGAAAAGTTCGGACACAAATTAAACGTCAGCGCTTCTGTGTCGTCAAAAGATTTGCAGAAGTTGTTGAACGAGGTGAAGGGCACGCCGGAAGAGAACGTGATCAACGAAGTCTCGCTGCGTGCGATGGCAAAAGCAATTTACTCGGAGAGAAATATCGGCCATTTCGGACTCGCGTTAGATTATTACACACACTTTACCTCGCCGATTCGCCGATATCCCGACCTTGTCGTCCACCGGATGCTCGACGAATATTCCAAAGGGATGTCTCATTCTCGCCGAGAGCATTTTCTCGCACAGCTTCCAGAGATATGCAAATGGTCCTCCGACCGTGAACGGGTGGCTATGGAAGCCGAGCGGGCGTCGGTGAAGGTGATGCAGGCCGAGTATATGAAACAGCATCTTGGGGACGAGTTCGAAGGAATTATTTCCGGCGTGACGAACTACGGAATGTACGTCGAGATCAACGATCTGCTTGTTGAAGGGATGATCCACGTCCGGAACATTGGCGACGACTATTACGAGCATGACGAAAAACATTATTCGCTTGTCGGCAGACGAACTGGGAGGACCTTCCGGCTGGGCGACAGTATCTCCGTGAAAGTGGTCAACGTAAACGTTGAAAACAGGGAAATTGACTTCGCATGCATCGAATCCGATGCTTCCGCCCCGAAGAAGCGGAAGCCTAAGCGCAGGTAGGCACTTTCTCGTTCGTGCTTGCGTTGTAAAAGACGAAAAGCGATATTCAAACTATCGGCGGTATTATCATTCTCCCCACCAGTGAGGAATGTATGAGGCTCCACACGTTGATGTTCGGATTCTTGATCTTTGCGCTGTCGTATTCTGCAACCGCGCAGGACGCCACCTTCGGCAAGAATAAGGTTCAGTACAAGAAATTCGAGTGGTCATACATCCAGACGAACCACTTTGATATCTACTTTAGCGAGAACGGAGAATACCTCGCGACGTTCACCGCCGCCGCCGCCGAATCCGCATATTCGATGATCAGCAAAAATTTCCGCTATCAGATCAACAACCGCATTCCCATTATGGTGTACAATTCCCATAATGATTTTCAGCAGACGAACGTCATCTCTGAATATCTTGAAGAAGGCATCGGCGGTGTGACGGAGCTTTTCAAAAATCGGATGGTGATTCCGTTCGAAGGCAATTACCGAATGTTCCGCCATGTTATTCACCATGAGATGGTGCATGCCGTCCTCAACGATATGTTCTACGGGGGCTCGATTCAATCGATTATCTCAAATAATATCCGTCTCCAATTGCCGATGTGGTTCAACGAAGGTCTCGCGGAATACGAAGCGCTGAAATGGGACACGAATTCCGATATGTTTCTCCGCGATGCGACGATTCACACGTACCTCCCGCCGATAGACTATCTCAGCGGTTACTATGCGTATCGGGGTGGGCAATCAGTGTGGTACTACATCGCGAACAAGTACGGCGATCAGAAGATCTCCGAGATCCTGAATCGCATCAAAGGAATGCGGAGCGTTGACCAGGGATTCAAAAGTACACTCGGACTCAGCGTGAGTGAGCTTAACGAACGATGGCAGAAAGAACAAAAAGTAATGTATTGGCCAGACATCGCGAAAAGGGAAGACCCTGCGGATTTCGCGACGCGGTTGACGAACCATACGAAGGAATCGAATTTCTACAATACAAGTCCCGCCATTTCCCCTCAAGGCGACAAAATCGCATTTATTTCCGATCGCGATGATTATTTCGATGTCTATGTGATCTCGACCATCGATAACAAGATCACCAAAGTCGTCGGCGGGCAGCGGACAAAGAATTTTGAAGAACTGCACCTGCTTACTCCCGGCATTACCTGGTCGCCCGACGGCAAAAGACTTGCCCTCGCGGTAAAGAGCGGGGAAGATGATGCCATTTTCATCGTCGATGTTGCGAGTGGCGAACAGGAAAAGCTGGAGTTTCACCTGGAAGGGATTTTTTCGGTTGATTGGTCTGCAAAGGGGGACAGGCTCGCGTTTGTCGGGGACAATTCGCAACAGTCAGATATTTATATCTATGACCTGGCGGCAAAGAATCTTACGAACCTCACCGACGATCTCTTTTCCGATTCCGATCCATGCTGGACGCCGGATGGGAGAACGGTATATTTCGTCTCGGATAGAAGGGACAATATCAGTCCCCACGGCGTATCTCCGAAATTCAAAATGGCAAAGTACGATTATACCCAGCACGATATTTATTCGGTCAATGTGGAGACGATGGAGATCAAGCGCATCAC
>JAGVPT010000228.1 GCA_020052095.1 Bacteroidota bacterium
CATTGTTATACTGATAATTGTAAGTATCTGTGTTTGTGGTTACTGATACCTATGCAATTATCTTGCCAGAGCGTTTAGACCTTTTTAGAGTGAACTCATCAGTTAATCATTGAATGTCATTCCCGCGTACGCGGGAATCTGCAGCACATGAAAGCAAATGCGTCCCTGCGTCCGCCGGAATGACAATTTGAGCGTAATTTATGGACAGCCACTACCACGTCATCGTTTTTCCATCGGGACGTAGTCACGCTCGTCGGAACCGAGATAGACCTGGCGCGGTCGCGCTATCTTTTGCTCCGGGTCGAGAAGCATCTCTTGCCACTGGGCAATCCAACCCGCGGTGCGAGCGATCGCAAATAGCACGGTAAATGCGTCCGTCGGGAATCCCATCGCTTGATAAATGATTCCGGAGTAGAAGTCGACGTTGGGATAGAGTTTGCGTTTGATGAAATATTCGTCCTCCAATGCAACGCCTTCAAGCTCCAGCGCGATGTCAAGCAAAGAACTGCGGCCCGTTACCTCGAATACTCGATCCGCCGTCTCTTTGATGATCTTTGCCCTGGGATCGTAGTTCTTGTAGATGCGATGGCCGAAACCCATCAGCTTCACTTCGCCGCCTTTGACGCGCTTGATGAATTCCGGGACTTTGTCTTTGGAGCCGATCTCCTTCAACATCCGCAGCACCTCCTCGTTCGCCCCTCCGTGCAGCGGACCATACAACGCTGCTGCTGCGCCTGCCATCGAAACGAACGGATCCGCATGCGAACTTCCGGTACTGCGCATCACGTTCGCGCTGCAATTTTGTTCGTGGTCGGCATGCAGGATGAACAGAATGTCCAGCGCGTGTTCCAGAACGGGATTGGGTTTGTATTTCAACTCCGTCATCTTGTACATCATGCTCAAGAAATTTCCTGGATAGCTTAGATCATTGTCGGGATACACGTACGGCAATCCCAACCGATGACGATAGCAGTACGCCGCAATCGTCGGTACTTTGCCGATGAGGCGATATGTTTGTAGCTTTCGCGATTCTGCATCGAAAATGTCGCGAGAATCGGGATAGAACGTCGAAAGTGCCCCGATTGTACTCACGAGCATTCCCATCGGGTGTGCGTCCGGGACAAATCCTTCCATGAATTTCTTAGTATTCTCATGCAACATTGTGTGGTGAGTAATATGGAACGTCCATTCATCCAACTGTGATTTCGTGGGCAGCTCGCCGTTGATCACGAGGTACGCTACCTCCAGGTAGCTGCTCTTTTCGGCAAGCTGCTCAATCGGGATGCCCCGGTATCGCAGGATGCCTTTGTCTCCGTCGATGAACGTAATTTTGCTTTTGCATGAAGCGGTGTTCATGAACGCAGGGTCGTACGTCATCATACCAAAATCATCATCGGAGACTTTGATTTGCCGTAGGTCCATTGCTTTTATAGTCCCGTTAGTGATGGGAATCGCGTATTCCTTTTCTGTCCTGCTGTCAATGATTGTAAGATTGTCCGGCATGACGATTTCTTTGGGAATTTCGTACTTCTTTCCCGTACGGGCGTCGGTTACGATAATGTTCTCTACCATGGTAATCTCCTTTTGGGGATGTGAAAATGTGGGACTACTGGTGATCTGTGAATGTGATGGAGCGATGAAATGATGTAGTGTAAAGTGTGGCGACAACTGGAAACGGACAAGTCGTCTGAACAAGGCTTGCGTGAGCTTTGAGAATAGAAGGAGAGTGTGTCAACCGCTTGAGAGTTCCGCTGATGGCGGGACTCACAAACAAGCCGTTCGGCGAGTAAGACATGAGCCCTGCTGGAGAGGTTCAAGGATACACGTGAATTTAGGTATTCATTGGAAGAATGTCAATAGATAGGAAATGCCCCGCTGTACTTCGGACAGAGAGAGTCTGGTTGATGGGTTCCCTTTTCTCGTTAAGCACCACCCCTTAGTCCACTTCTCATCGAAGAGGGCGATGCGTGCGTTGGAACGGGGAATTGCAAGATTGCAAGATTGCAAGATTGCAGGAATACAGGATTGCGAGATTGCAGACCAGGAATTTTGTAATCTCGTAATCTAGCCGTATGTAATCAATAAGCGAATTGAGCGACTACCTAATAGATAGGGGTTGGAGTTTCTTGATTCTCTCTCTCTTTTTTCTGATATTGTCTGCCGAATATTGGACCATTTCAAACTACTTCGTAATCGTTTTTCACTCGTCACAATTTCCTTCCACATTCATGCAATCCTCTCAGGGTAAGATCCGTTACGGCATTATCGGTTTTGGCTTCTTTGCGGAAAGAGCAATCGCTCCCGCGATCAAAGCCTCCTCAAATTCAGAATTGGTCGCTCTCCAGAAGCGCTCGCTGAGTGCCGCGCAAGATAAAGCGTCCGAGTATTCCGTTCCTCTTGCATTTGATTCAGCAGAAGAATTAGCCGCTCATCCGGACGTCGATGCCGTTTTCATTGTTTCGGCGAACGCCCGGCACTGCCCGGAGACTCTTATCGCCGCCCGCGCGAAAAAGCATGTCCTCGTCGAAAAACCTATGGCAATGAATGCTGCCGAAGCGCGCCGGATGATCGCGGCGTGCAAGAAAAATCGGGTGAAGCTTATGATTGGTCATATGCTGCGGCTTTCTCCTCTGGTGCGACGCATGCGGGATATCGTCCGCTCCGGCATGATCGGCGAAATCACCGCCGCAAGATCGGAGTTCATCTACGACGCGCAATTGAGTCAGCGCAAATGGCTGTTTGATAGGAAGCTCGCCGGCGGCGGACCGGTGTACGACATTGGCGTGCACGGCCTCGATACGCTTCGATTTGTTTTGGACGACGAAGTGATCACCACCAAAAGTGTCTTGCATCCGCTACCTACTGCCGCACGAACTGAAGGGAGCGCGATGATGTCGCTGAAGTTCTCACGTGGAACAGTCGCTTCAATTTATTGCTCATTCATGACGCCAATCCGTCGAACCTTCATCGAGTTTGTCGGAACGAAAGGCATCATCTCGGCGTACGATTTTACGCATAACAACGCAACAGTCTCATTGCAGATTACAACCGGCAAAGACGAAACAACTAAGATAGAACAGATCTCCATCCCGAATTTGTACGAACAAGAGGTTTCAATTTTTTCCGATAGTATCATCAATAGGACAGAACCAATTGTTCCCGGTAGCGTCGGATTGAAAAATCAGATCGTGCTCGATGCGGCAATGAAATCAGGAAGCTGATTGCCGCGAGGTTAGAGCGGAAATATGAACCGCTCCCGAAGGGATCACTTTGGGACAAGTCGCCAAGATTGCTGCGTAAGCAAAATAGGCGGAAAGGACTAGAAGCCTTCTCAAAAACATCCTAATCAATCCTTCCCTACGGGTCGATAGACCCGTAGGGAGTCGTCGACCGTAGGGAGTCGTCGACCGACGAAGTCGGGAGCGTCTGCGCCAGAGGCGCATGAGCCTATGGCTCAGAAGGGCGGAAGACACAGCATTTTTGAGATGGCTTCCAATGTTTTCTTGGCGTCATGGCGCTTTGGCGGTTAACACTTCGGAGAATGAACCGTGACAAAATATTATCTTTTCGCAGGACTACTCTGTATGGCAGTGACGACTCTCTCGGCAGGATGGAAGTCAATCGGCAATGCCCAACTGACGCTTAACTCCGATCAGCAGATCGTCATCAATTGCGGCGAAGCGCAGGTTCAAATAACGCCGTTCGCTGAGGACATGGTGCGCGTTCGCGTCGTCCGGGGAGAAATCAAGAATGATCCGGGCTCTTGGGCGGTTGCAAAGGATAGATGGAATTTACCGACGCACGTTTATAAAGAAGATGCCCGAAGCATCACCATCGGTCTGAAAGACCTTACGGTGAAGATTACGAAATCTCCTGTGAGAATATCTTTCCTGACTCCCGGTGGAGAGGTCATCAACCAGGACGATTCGTCAAAAGGAATGGCATGGGACGCCAAACAGGTCCGCGTGTGGAAATCGATGCCCGAAGAGGAACTCTATTACGGGTTTGGCGAAAAGACGGGAAGACTTGAGCGCCGCGGACTGGCGATGACAAATTGGAATTATGATATTCCCGCGTATACCCCCGCCACCGACCCCATCTACCATTCGATCCCTTTCTTCTTGGGGATGAAGGACGGAAAATTCTATGGAATATTTTTTGATAATACCTACCGCACATCGTTTGACATGGGGAAAGAATCCGAGCGGTACTATTCGTTCGGCACCGAAGACGGCATTCTCGATTATTACTTTTTCTACGGACCGGGTCCGAAAAAAGTAATCGAACGATTCACGGAACTGACCGGTCGGATGAATCTTCCCCCGAAATGGTCGATCGGCTATCAGCAGTGCCGCTGGAGTTATTATCCCGAATCGAAAGTGCGGGACATCGCGGCAAATTTTCGGAAGCGCGAAATTCCATGCGATGTCATCTATCTCGATATCGACTACATGGACGGATACCGATGCTTCACATGGAACAAAGAAAATTTTCCCGACCCGAAGAAAATGGTTGCCGACTTGGCAAAGGATGGTTTCAAAATTGTAACGATCATTGATCCCGGCATTAAACACGACACATCGTACTGGGTGTATAAAGAGGGATTGAAGGGAAATCATTTTGTCCTGAATCCAGATAGCTCACTCTTCCTTGGTCCGGTGTGGCCCGGAATCTGTGCCTTCCCCGATTTCGCAAATACTCAAACCCGATCGTGGTGGGGAACACTCTATAGAGATCTTGTGAACACCGGCATAAAGGGATTTTGGAACGATATGAATGAGCCCTCCGTGTTTGACGTCCCCACAAAAACACTTCCTCTCGATGCTCGACATAATATTGATGGCGTCATTTCTACCCACGCGGAAATCCACAATGTCTACGGAATGCAAATGGCGCGCGGAACATACGACGGAATTCGCCGATTACGCCCGAATGAGCGACCATTTGTTCTTACACGCGCCGGATATGCGGGGACGCAACGATATTCAGCCGCGTGGACGGGGGACAATGTGAGCAGTTGGGAACATCTCGCGATGGCAATTCCGATCTCCTTGAATTTTGGATTGTCGGGGCAGCCGTTTGTCGGTCCGGATATCGGCGGATTCATCGGAACTCCCACCGGAGAAATGTACACCCGATGGCTTCAGTACGGCGTTTTCCTGCCGCTGTGCAGGTCTCATTCGGTGAAGGGGAGCATCAATAAAGAGCCTTGGGCATATGGGGAAGAGTTTGAAAAAATCAATAAGAAATTTATTGAACTGCGATACCAACTGATGCCGTTCCTCTATACAGAATTCTACAAAGCATCAATCTCCGGTGTTCCGATCATGCGCCCGCTTTTGTTGGAATTTCCCGACGACAAAACGACATATAGAATCGACACGCAATTCATGGTTGGGGAAAATATTCTCGTCTCGCCTGTCATGGAGCCCGGCTCGACATCGCGGTGGATGTACTTGCCGAATGGCGACTGGTTCGATTTCTGGACACGGGAGAAATTCACGGGAGGAAAATGGATAGATGCGAAAGCGCCGATCGATCAACTGCCGCTCTTCATCCGGGCAGGCGCAGTGATTCCGATGCAGCAGATCGTCCAATTCACTGATCAGGCGCCTGTCGATCCGATCACGTTTGAGATCTTTCCTTCAACAGAGGCGAAGGGAATTTGTTACGAAGACGACGGCATCAGTTTTGCATATCAAACCGGAAAATACAGATCTGTTGGACTTAAGGTAGCGGTGTACGACTCCGAAATTTCTATTAATTGTTCTGCCCCGGAAGGTGAATTTGTTCCTGCGAAACGATCCGTTGTGTTTGCGGTGAACGGTGTCGTCCAGAAACCAAATTCAGTGTTAGTGCGTGGCAAAGCGATTTCCGAAATCACATCGTTAGCGCAATCACAAGAAGGGTGGGCGTTCGATCCAACGATGCATCGATTAAGTGTAAAGACCTCCGACACGCAGGAAGCCATTGCCGTTGTCGTTCGATAGCGTAGTGAATTAAGAATTAGGTGCTAGGTTTGGTATAAAAGCGTACCCCCTCACACATTAAGTTTAAAGGGTGTCTGTTGGATTAGGGATCTTGATTTATTGTATTCAGAATAGAGAGAA
>JAGVPT010000240.1 GCA_020052095.1 Bacteroidota bacterium
ATACAAATCAAGAAGCGAGTTATTCATTGGATTCTCCTGCATTGTGGTCGACTCCAATGTACGACGCTTTTTAATCACTTTTGCGTAACATCACTTACTCATTAATCATTACTCATTCATCACAGTATCCGTCCAAAATTTAAGCAACAGGTTCCTCGCCGCCACCTTGCGGAATTCTGCGCCGGCGCGCGCGTCGGAAATCGGGGTAAAGTCCTTATCGATGAGCGGCATTGCGCGTTCGACTGTTTGGCGATTCCATTGCTTCCCCACAAGAAACTGCTCGGCGGTCGTTGCGCGCTTCGTTCTCTCCGCCATCCCGCCATACGCAAGAACGATATTCTTCACTGTTCCACTATTTTTCGCATCAAGTCTAAATCCCCCGCTGAGTGTTGAGATGTCCAGATCCTTTCTCTTGGAGATTTTATAGGATCGGACAGCTGCCCCGTTTTTCAGTTTCGGAATTACGATTGCCGTGATCAATTCATTCGCTGCCCGCGCCGTCTTTCGATATCCGAGAAAGTAATCGTCGAGGGAGACATCACGTTTACCATTCGGCCTTTTAAGCACCACCTTTGCGCCGTATGCCATCAAAACTGGAAGCGCATCGCCTATGGGAGATGCAGAACCCAAATTTCCTCCAAACGTTGCCAGGTTTCTAATTTGTTGAGATCCGAAAACAGACAGCATTTTATAGAGCGCAGGGAAATCATGCTCGATTCTAGGCATTGCCTCGGTGAGTGTAACACCTGCGCCGATTGTTAAGGTCGTCGCTGTATTGGTGATCGCCTTTAGTTCAGCGATATCCGATAGGTCAATAATTTCCGGGATCAGCTCATGTTTCTTGGTGACCCGAAGAGCAACGTCCGTCGCTCCGCTAACAATGACAGCATCAGGATGTTGTCGCCTGTGCGAAAAAACAGCAGAGAGCGAAGTCGGTTTAAAATAACTTTGCAGCTTTGTTTTGATATGAATTGGGGCTTGTGGAATTGACTTGAGTAACCCAACAATCCGCGAATAATCGCGAGAAAGATGATCAAGGCCTTTGTGAACGCATGCATGCGCCGCTGCCTCGATGATTGGCTTGTAGCCTGTGCATCGGCATAGATTTCCCGTGAGCGCATCATCAATCTGCAATCGTGTCGGGTGATCGGTGCTCTTATACAGCGAAAAAAGGGACATGACAATCCCCGGCGTACAGAATCCGCATTGACTCCCGCTTGATTCTACCATTGCAGATTGAACGGGATGAAGTTCGCCCGATGGGTCTTTCAGATTCTCGACAGTGATGAGTTGTCTTCCATGAATCATGGGAAGGAATAGCAAGCATGAATCGGCGCTCTTGTAGCGGATGGATTTATTTCCGACGAGCTCGCCCAGCACCACTGTGCATGCGCCGCAATCGCCTTCTGCACATCCTTCCTTCACCCCCTTATGTCCAGGAAGGCTACGCAGGTAATTCAGAACGGTGGTTGTGGGTCCACGGGACGAAGGCTTCGTGAAGTCAATTGTGACGATGCTGCCGTCTAAGACGAATGAGATTTCAGGGATCATAGACTAAGACAGAGGAGTTAAGCGATCACTATTGAATTCCGCATCGAAGCCGCACGGTTCTTCGATATAGTAGCAATTCTCTCCGCGATTTGCAAGAATGAGGAGTCAGAAGTGTCTCAGTTCGAGTATCCTTATCGGCTCCCTTCTATCTCTGATGCCAGAGAAAGAAGCAAAGAGAGCTTTCGGAATCGGAACCCTTGCGATCTTTGCCACCACCCCTGGTCCTTCCGCCAAAAAAAAGGTCGAAGACTCGACTCGTTGAGCGGACAGGCCGGGCCTTCCCGTCCTCATGTGAGGAGGGGACTGAGGGGTGGTGCTTAACGCGAACATCGAGTCCATACACCATGCTCTTCTCGTCTCATCTTCCCGAAGCATTACGCCAATCGTATGGGTAGCTTTCGGATTCTCTTTCCAGTAGCGGCAAAAACTGCATTTGCGATTGCGGGCGCAATCGGGGGAAGTCCCGGTTCACCCATACCTCCGACCGGTAGGTTGCTGGGCACGATATGCACCTCGACCTTCGGCATCTCATCGATTGTCAACAACATGTAGTCATCGAAGTTTCTTTGCATCACTCTACCCTTCTCGATCGTAATCACGCCTTTCAGCGCCGCAGTAATTCCGAATGCTATCGAGCTTTCGATTTGCGCTTCGACGGAGTCTGGGTTCACACAGATTCCACAGTCAACGGCTGAAACGACTCGATGAACCCTGACATTGTTGTCTTCGATTGAAATTTCGGCGACGTGCGCGATATAGCTTCCGAAAAATGCGGGGGGCGCACAAGCAATTCCGCGATATCGCCCTTTGGGCAGCGGAGCCCCCCATGCGGACTTTTCTGCAACAATCTCCAAGACATTCTTCATCCGCGAGTCTTTCTTGAGCAACTGGCGGCGATATTCGAGAGGATCTATCGCCGCTGCAGAAGCAAGCTCGTCAATAAACGATTCAACTACAAAAACATTCTGCGATGCAGAAACAGATCGCCACCAGCCGACAGGGATGGCGGTATTTGCCATTACATATTCTATCCGGCTGTTGGGGAGTTCGTACTCCAGTTCAACGGCTCCTTCAACGGCTGAGTGATCCAATCCACCTCTCACCCTTTGCGGCCATCGCTGGCCATTAATTGACGGGGCGATGATCTTATGCTTGAATGCGACAAGCTCTCCTTTTTCGTTTGCGCTCGCGATTAAATGATGAAGACTTGTCGTCCGGTACCAATCGTGCTGCATGTCGTCATCACGCGTCCAAAGTACTTTCACCGGTGCGTTGATTGCCTTCGAGATATTTGCTGCCTCAACAACAAAATCAGATTCGAAACGCCGACCGAAACCACCGCCCAGGTACGTAACGTGAACAATCACATTGTCTTGGCTCAACCCGATGGCTTCCGCCACGGCACCTCGGGCTCCATCAGCACTCTGCGTCGGAGCCCAAATTTCGCATCTGTTATTTCTCACGTCCGCGGTGCAGTTCATCGGCTCCATCGTAGCGTGCGCGAGGTACGGAAGCTCATAAACTGCTTCTATCATCTTTGCTGCTTTTCCAAGAAGACTCACATCTCCACGTTCCTCCGCGACTGCGCCATCTCTTGTTGAGAATTCCTGAAGCATCGAGCGGATCTTTGCGCTGCTGAGATTCGCATTCGGCCCCTCATCCCAGATAATCTCGAGCGCTTTCCTTCCTTGAATCGCATTCCATGTGCTATCTGCAACCACAGCAATTCCTTGACTGATCTCCACAACATGTCGGACACCGGGCATGGCCTTCGCTTCCGTTGCATTAACGCTCTTCACAGATCCTCCGAAAATAGGAGGACGGGCAACGACTGCATGGAGCATGCCCGGCACTCTCACGTCGATGCCAAACATTGCACTCCCATCAATTTTTTCGGGCGTGTCGAGGCGGTGCATTCTCTTTCCGAGGATATGAAAATCTCTCGGATCCTTGAGGGGGACATTCTCCGGCACCGCCAGTTTCGACGCAGCTTCCACGAGTTCGCCGAAGGCGAGCTTTCGCCCGGATGGAACGTGGACGATCCCTCCCACTTCAGCACGACAAGTTTCCCGGCCGACATTCCAAGTCTGTGCCGCCGCTGAGATAAGCATTTCACGAGCCGCGGCTCCCGCCTCACGAAGAGGATTCCATAGAGAGCGGGTACTCCGACTCCCACCCGTTCCCATGCTTCCGTATTTTGTATCCGCGTCAGCACGTTCGAAGCGGATCTTCGTCCAGTCGGCTTCTAGTTCTTCCGCCAAAATCATCGGCAATCCCGTGCTGATCCCCTGTCCCATTTCGGATTTTGAAACTGTGACCGTGATGCTGCCGCTTTTGTCGATGCGGAGCCACACGTTCGGCGCGAATATTCCGGGAGTTGCACCGGCAACTTCGTCGCGGAAATTCTTCGGAGAGACATAAAAACCAATGGCGAGCCCGGCACCCGCGACAGAAACGACTTTAAGAAATTGGCGTCGATCGATCGATGGAGTCTTCTTCATTTCGCACCTGCTTTCAAGTCTGCCGCGTGGTGAATCGCCCGCCTGATGCGATGATACGTCCCGCAGCGACAGAGAACGCCGTCCATCGCGGCATCGATGTCTGAATCGGATGGATGCGGGTTCCGCGCAATGAGTGCAGCCGCAGTCAGGATTTGCCCGGACTGACAATAACCGCACTGTGGGACTTCCTCTTCAATCCACGCTCGTTGAACCGGATGATCTCTATCGCGGGAGAGTCCTTCGATAGTTGTGATCTTCTTGCCAACGGCCGATTCAACGCTGGCGCCGCACGATTTCACCGCATCGCCATCGATGATGACAGTGCAACACCCGCAGTATCCTTCGCCGCAACCGAACTTCGTTCCGGTAAGCCCCAGCGAATCGCGCAGAACCCAAAGGAGAGGTGTACCCTGCTGAACATTGACGGAGTGAATTTTTCCGTTGATGGTTAGAGTCATTGATGCCATAAGCGATCTCCTGGATATTAAAGTTCCAAGTTTCCTTCAGCCGCGCGCTGATCCGGTTCCTCCGATGGTGAAGATGCTCGCATGGAATGCCGAGATTTCCTCAGTGCCTGTAAAGCCACGCCTTATCAGTTGATTGAGGCTGCGTGTTGTAACCGCCAGCAATCAACACCGTTCCGTCTGCCAGCAACGTGGCCGTTGAGTAGAAATTCGGTTCTTCAAGCTCTGCGACCGTGCTGAATGCCCGTGATTTCCAATCAAAGCGCTCAATATAGTTGCTTCCCCCGGCGATGAGAGTAGATCCGTCCTCGAGCAGAGTGATTGCTCCGGGCAACTTGAACCGTTTCGCCCGGGCATCTCCAATTCGGGTAAATGTTCCTTTTTTCGGGTCGAAGAGTTCCGCCGACCTGTGCTGGCCTTGCCAATCGCGTTCATCGGACCCGCCAATGATGAACACGCTGCCGTCGGGAAGGAGGGCCACCCCATGTTTATATCGCGCCGTTGCCATGTTTCCCGTCGCGGTAAACTCTCGTTTCTTCGGATCATAAAGCTCTGCGCTTTTAGAAACCTTGTGCCCGCGCTCTTCGTTCACAGCGCCTCCGACAACGAGTACTCTTCCGTCGGAAAGCAGAGTTGCAGTGTGAGCGAGGCGGTTGAAAGCTGGCAAACCCATCGATTCAAATCGCATTGTTTTTGCGTTGAACAATTCCGCGCCATGGTCAGTATCTCGCGTTCCCCCGATGATGAGCACATTCCCGTCGGTGAGGAGCGTGGCGGTATGTCCTTGACGGGGCACAGACATTTCACCGACGAAAGAGAATCGCTCTGTATGAGGGTCGTAGATTTCGGCGCTCGACAGCGGCCGGTCGTCCCCGCCTCCCACAACGAGGACTTTGCCATCGGCTAGAAGAGTAGCAGTGTGTCCACAGCGAGCGACGTTGAGGTTTCCCGTCAACTCAAAAATTTGAGACCGGGGATTAAAAAGTTCGGCACTCTTGAAATAAATTTGAGAGTATGTTCTGTCTTTTTTGAAGCCGCCTGCCACGAGAACCTTACCGTTTGGCAGGAGCGTGGCGGTGTGGGATCCTCTCAGCTCATGCATCCTACCAACCCCGGTGAGGCTTCCTTCCTTTTCGGCAGCGGGGAGAAGCGCCGCGCACGCGAGCGCAAAAAGGAGGTTGCCGAATCGGAATCGACGAATCCTAAAACCGAACAAGATTGTGCGCATCCTTTGTCTCTTTCTCTTGTTGTTGACGAAAAAATCAGTCACCATATCGGCCGACCGCTAAACGATCTATCGATGTTCATACTTCATCCATCCAATTAAGAATGTGCTCTGCTATTTCTTGCCAGGATTCATCTGAGGCTCAAGGGCGCATCCAGCCTGATTATTTCCTAACGTATTTCCAGTTTCTAATTTTGCCTTTTGCCATCCACTCTATCGCGGTTGCAAGGCGATTATTCCTCGTCTCTTCAGTCTTCGCTTCCGTAACCCACTCAACATAGTCTTTTTTGTTTGAATAATTAAATTCATCAAAGGTGTTCAACGCTTTCCTATTTTTCGCCAACGCTTGCTTGAAATACGACGGTACTTTCAGTGGTTTCTTCTCGGCGGGCTTTGATCTCCCAGGCACTTTAACCCCCGCTTCATTGAGCTTCGCTGCTTCTTTGACATATTCAATCAGAATCTTGTCCGATGGGAGATCGTCAACACTTCTCAGCTGTCCGAAATTGCCCATCGCTGTTTTGCCCATTCTTGATAGAAGATCACGACGATCCGACAATAGCGTGGCCTTCCAGAAACCGAAGGCACAGTGGTGTTTAAATGAGGCCATGCTGCAAAGAATTCCGTTGTATTCAAAATGTGGAAATCCCCACTTTATTCCTTCTTCCACATCGGGGCAGCCCTCATGAACGAGCTTTCTCAGACGATTAAGAATTGGTTGTGCAAATGTCGCAGACTTTGCAATGTAGGCGTCGATTCGCTTTTCTTTTTTTCCCATAGAATGCAGGATTTGATAGTGAATTGATGTCGTAGCGATAAGACGATTCAAAACGACTGAACAAAGACCGCCGACAATGCGTGTCCGATCAGCGTTTCATTTCCTTAGAATGAAAACAACTACGAGTCCATTAGCGCCGTATCGGCGAACAGAATGAACCATTGTTGTAAATTGAGAGTTCTGAAAAACTATTTCTCGATTGTCATTCTGATCCGCCAAATGCGGAGAAGAATCTATACGCTCAATCAGAGAAGAAAAACGAGATACTTCTCGAGAAAAAAAGAAGCGCGGGCGACGGTGGCCTCGCTAGGCTCCGAATTGGCGCAGATGATGGTCAAGGTGGTTCCACATTAACCTATCCCACTCGTTCACCGTTAGCTTTCCGAAAAACGGGTGTGTTTCTCCAGATATCCCCCCGGGTCCCAACTCCGCAAAGCGCCGGACTAACACGGTCAATTTCTTCTTCTCCTCGCCGAAGTTTCGTTCTTCGCCGATAATGAAGTTCTTATCGGTCGGCATATTTCTCTGCCATTGTTCTTCACTCGATAATTTCTTTTTCGCGATGTGGCCTGCCAGGAGTCCTATGAGCGTCCGCTTCAACTTAAGCTCACCGGACGCGACTTTCAGCGGCTGTTGTGCGTGGGCCAGCATTTGAGAGACACTCATTTTTCCCCAGACGCCTTTGGTGTCAGGAGTGAGCCGGTTCAAGCGTTCGATGATCTCATCGTTGTGCTGTCGATTGAATAAGCTTTTCAAAGTGATTCGTTTTTTTGTTGTCGGCTCGCTAAGAATCATTCGAGCGAAGATCGTTATGACACCTGCACGTTTCTCAAAGGAGAAGATGAAAATTTACCAAATCTTCACTCTCACACTGTCCGCGCGCCACATGGCATCTCCCGTTTTGATTCCAAATGTCCTGTAGAATTCCGGCATATCCATGAGCGGACCGATAACACGGAATTTCGCGGGTGAGTGTTCGTTGCTTTTAACCTGATTGGCAATTGCCTCGGGTCGTTCATTCACCATCCACGCCAACGCATAACCAAGGAAAAAGCGCTGGTCGGGATCCAGTCCGGCGATGATTTCATAATTCTTATATTGACTGGTTTTCTTGAAGGCTTCATAGCCCATCATGATGCCGCCAAGATCTGCGATATTTTCACCTTGCGTAAGTTCTCCGTTGATATGCAAGCTATCAACCGCAATGTATTCATTGAATTGGCGCACGATCATCTTTGTCTTGGTGTAAAACTTAGTACTGTCTTCCGAGGTCCACCAGTTGTTCAGGTTACCTTGGTCATCATACTTGCTTCCCTGATCGTCGAATCCGTGCGTGATCTCATGACCGAACGTCGAACCGCCGATGACTGAATAAAGGAGCGCATCGTCCGCCAGTGTGCGTTCGTATCCGGAAATAATGATGTTGCAGCCGGGAACGACGATCTCGTTATTTGAAGGATTGTAGTATGCATTATACGTTTGAGGTTCCATCGCCCACTCAGTTCGGTCGACTGGTTTGCCGTATTTTGAAACCATATAGTCGGATCGCCACTTGTTGGCGCGCATGACGTTTCTCACGTATGACGAACGATCGATCTGCATCCCACTCAAGTCTTTCCATTTGTCCGGATATCCCACTTTCATTATGATTGTGCTGAGTTTTTTCAGCGCCTTCTCTTTGGTGACATCGCTCATCCAGTCCAGGTTTCTTATCCGCTCGGCATAGACTTCTTTGATAGCATTCCCGATTTCCAATAACTTTTCCTTTGTCCTCTTAGGCAGATATTCGGCCACATAAACCTGTCCGATCAATTCACCCAGCGCCCCGCCTGTCTGCTCGACGACCCGTTTCCATCGTGGCTTTGGTTCCTTCACGCCGCGCAAGGTGGTCGAATAAAAGCTAAATGACTCCAGATACGTTTTGTCGTCCATGAACCGGGCAAGGCCGCGAACCAAGTGGAACTTGAGATAATCCTTCCAGTCGTCAAGCGGGAATGACATAAGGTAGCCGTTCAGCGCTGCTAAAAACTCAGGCTGCCCGACCACAACGGTGTCCACAAAATTCAAGCCCACGCTTTTCGTAAAAATACTCCAGTCGAAGTTTGGAGTCCATGCGCTTAGCTGCTTAAAGGAAATTTTATTGTAATTCTTCAGCGGATCGCGCGTATCTTCCCTCTTCCTGCAGGTCTTGGCAATCGCTGTTTCCAATTTCATCATGTTATCCGCGGCATTCCTCGCTTTGACGCTGTTGTAACCGATAATGGTGAATATATTGTGGAGATGCGTGAGAAATTTTTGGCGAATCGTCAATGCGCGCGAATCGGTGTCGAAATAGTAATTGCGATCAGGCAAGCTCAATCCCCCCTGCCAAATGAAAATTGCATTCTTACTGCTGATCTTGTCATCCTGACCGACACTAAAACCAAAGAGAGGCGAACCGGCGACGATATGTATATAAGCCGCCGCTTTCACGACACCTTTCATATCCTTAATTCCGTCAATCATGTCGACATCACTCTTTAGCTCAGAGATGGCCTTCTTGTTCAGCGTAACGCTATCCATGCCCGTGTAGAAAAAGTCGCCGATCTTCTGTTTGTTGCTCCCTTTTTCCGCATTGGTCAACGCAGCAGAAGATTCGCAGATCGTACGGATCTGCGCATTGATGGTATCTTGTATCATCTGCCAGAGTCCATTATTCTGCTCGCTAGGTGGAATGGGATTTTCTTTAAACCACTTCCCGTTGGCAAAGAGGAAAAAGTCGTCGCCGGGGCGGACAGTGGAATCTATATGAGTGACGAGTGCATCGGTCGTGCGCGGTCCGCCTTGCGTTTGGCTGAATAGACTGGAACCGGTCAATGCAAAGAGCACGATCAGCGCAGAAAAGAGGAAGTATGTTTTCATGGGTTCTTTGATTTGAATGATCGCACAATACGATTGAGCATTATAAAATTTTCTTCCTTAGTGGCGACGGTTGAACTCACCGAGAGTCGCTTCCCTTATCTCTCGCTCGCCGATCATCCCAAAGCAAAATCGACTGCGGATGCAGCGTGAATTGAGGTAGTATCAAAAAGAGGAAGATCGCACTCTGTTTGTTTTACAAGAAGAGGGAACTCTGTACAGCCAAGAATAATACCCATTGCGCCCTCTCTCTTCAAACCCTCGATAATCCGGAGAAATCTTTCCCTTGTCTCCTTTTTGAATATCCCTTTGGTCAATTCCTCAAAGACAGAGGAATGCACGAAGGCCCTTTCGCCCTCATTCGGGATGATTGATTGAATGCCTTGCTCCGAGAGCTTATGTGTAAAAAATGATTGCTCCATTGTAATTTTCGTGCCGAGCAGGCCGACCTTGGAAATTCTCTGCTTTGCTATCTCCCGCGCAGTCATCTCGGCAATATGCAGGAGTGGAATCCGGATCTTGCTTTGAATGACTTCAGCGACCATGTGAGGGGTGTTGGCGCAAAGGAGCAAGCAATCTGCTCCTCCTTCCTCCAGCCGTTGAGCAATCCTTATGAACCTCACCCCGACTTCTCCCCACTCCGCGGGTCTCGCCGGAGGTTTAAATTCTTCAAAATTCACAGAGTAGAGAAGAATTTTTGCGGAATTGAGTCCGCCAAGGCGATTATTCGTACGTTCATTGATGATCCTGTAATATTCAGCGGTCGAAACCCAGCTTGTCCCTCCGATAAGTCCTATTGTTTTCATAGTTGTTTGCAAGATGAGTAAAAACAAATAGTCCGGGATAACGGCACTTGGCAAAGTAACCGGAGATTGTTCAAAGTTGAGATCAATTCGTTTAACACATATGAGTTCACTCTAAAAAGGTCTAAACGCTCTGGCAAGATAATTGCATAGGTATCAGTAACCACAAACACAGATACTTACAATTATCAGTATAACAATG
>JAGVPT010000193.1 GCA_020052095.1 Bacteroidota bacterium
AAGAATTCCTCGATGCTTGCATCGGGGTCATAAAGTACGATCGGATTTTTTATTCAACCAAGATACCTCGACGCTTGCGTCGAGGAGATTCATTTGTCAAGCTGGCAATAAAAAAACCCGACGTGGGGGCACATCGGGTAAACGCCAATGTTCTCATACACCCTAACACATCATTTCAGCACTATCAATAATCATTTGAAAATTGACAAGCAATTTAGAATCTTGCAATTTTTTTATTTTGCAATCGTCACCCGTCAATTACATATGCGAGTGCTTCTTCCGCTTCTTTCCGAACGACATACGCCCGGTCCCACTCATAATTCTCTTCTCTTCCCAAAATGATCAAGCACGTCGTTCGAACTCTCTGACGCTCATCGGTAGTAAGGTGGCCGTACTTTGCGAGCTTCCCTAAACTCCGCATGGCTTTTGCGCGAATGCCGGGATTAGGGTTGGCAAGGTTGCTCTGAAGTTCTTTTATGAAACCTTTGCGAACCTCCCCCGTCAATTGCGATGGCGGAATAGATTCTGCAAACTTACCGATTGCTCGGGCGGCTGTGTCGCGCAGCTCGAGGTCGTATGATTGAGCAGCTTCGAGAGCAAGGCGGGCGGCTTTGGTAACGTTTGGCGATTTGATTTTTCCCAATGCGTACAGGACAAACGAGCGTCGGGCAGGATCGGACGAAGACTCGTAGGCAGCAATCAGCGGTTCAATTGCTTCGTCGCCGATGCGTCCAAGAGCTTGCGCTACTGCCATTTGTGCCTTAATGTCGCCCGCATCTAGTTGTTCTACCAGAAATGGGATAATCCACTTGCCGAAGCTAACAACTAGACTAATAGCTTCATCTAACACAGGCAAAAGGTCGGGTCTGTCGAGCGGATCAATGTGAAAGATCGTCGAGACGATTTCAAACAATGACTTTGCCTCGCTAATGCCAACTCTAGCAATTTCACTCTTGGCAAGCTTCAGCCCCTGTCGGATCTCCTCAGGCTTTGAACTCGCTAAGAGTTTCTCAATAGAACGATGAGAATCTTCCATGGCGAAGAACTCCTTTTATTAAAATTTTGAACAACTAGAACATTTTCAATTTGCGATTGATTATTCCTTATCACTCATTGTTCATTGCCAATCAGCATTCGGCAATCAAAAATCGACAATCGTCTTAATCTGCGTCATCCCAATCGGCGAAAATCTGGGCAATCAGTTTTCGTCTGTTCCCTTGAATCTTAATCAGTTCGTTCCCGATCGGATTGAAAAAAATGCCCTAGTCTTTCTCTTCTGATTCCACTATCCGCTGAAAGATTATCCGAGATAGGCGCGGAGATTCTTGCTGCGCGATGCATGGCGCAGCCGTCGGATTGCTTTCTCTTTGATCTGGCGAATCCGTTCGCGCGTGAGATTGAATTTCTCTCCAATTTCTTCAAGCGTCAGGGAATGTTCGCGTTGTAAGCCAAAATAAAGTCGGATAATCTCTGCTTCGCGCTCACTCAATGTCGCGAGCGCGCGCTGCACTTCCTCCTTCAACGATTCGTCCATCAATATGCTGTCGGGCGCAGGCTGCCGTTCATCCTGGATCACGTCCAACAATCGATTGTCTTCGCCTTGCGCGAAGGGAGCATCCATCGAAAGATGCCGGCCGGAAATCTTCAACGTATCGGCAACTTCAAAAAGCGACATATCCAGCTTTTCGGCGAGTTCGCTGGCGCTCGGCTCGCGTTCGAACTCCTGTTCGAGAGTGCTGAACGCCTTGACGATCTTGTTGAGAGCGCCGACACGATTCAGCGGAAGGTGCACGATGCGCGACTGTTCCGCCAGCGCCTGGAGAATCGATTGGCGAATCCACCACACGGCGTACGAAATAAATTTGAATCCGCGGGTTTCGTCGAACCGTTTCGCCGCCTTGATGAGTCCGAGATTTCCTTCATTGATCAAATCACCAAGCGAGAGACCTTGATTCTGATACTGTTTTGCCACACTCACGACAAACCGGAGATTTGCTTTCGTCAGCTTCTCTAGAGATTTCTGGTCTCCCTTCTTGATGCGTTGGGCAAGATCAATCTCTTGTTCCGGAGTGAGCAAATCGACTTTGCCAATCTCCTGCAAATATTTGTCGAGCGATTGGCTCTCACGATTCGTGTACTGTTTTGTAATCTTAACCATCCTGCGTCACCTCAATTTCAAAACTATTTTGAACTCTGTAGGTCAATCCTATCGACGATGCTGTGTGGTGATGGTTTGTCTGTTCGCTGATTTCATTGATGTCTTATGTTGAGGTGATTTCGCCTACGCGCGGCGAGAAAGCACGCCGCTACAGTTTTCTTGTCTAACCAATTCACTAACGGTTCACACTTCTGCGGCGCGAGAGTGCTAGTATCTACACCCGTGGCGATGGTGTATAACACCAGGTGCGAGAGCATCGCGGAAAAATTCAAAAGCCATGGTCATCATTTTCTGCCGCAGGAAACAGACTTACTTCCCAAGGCTCATGGACCAGGGTTGCGGAATTGACAGCAGCATCACTGCAGAAGCAAGCAAGGCGATGTTCTTTAGGAAATTGACCATCTCGCCCATCTTCATCATCTGGTCGCTGAGAGTCCAGAAGTTGTGCATCATAAGTGTTACGGGGATAAAGAAGATTACTAGAGCTATGATACCGATGGTCGGCTTGTAACCGGTCAGAATGCTGGCACCACCGATGAGCAACAAAATGCCTGTCACAATCACGAATGCTTCCGGTGCCGGAACTCCTTTTGAAGCGGTATACCCAGCCATCATCTTTACCTGGAAGAAGTGGTTGCTGGCGCTGTACAGGTAGTACAACCCCAGCACAATTCGAGCGATCAAGAAAATGATTTCCATAGTTGTTCTCCCTGTGTTGTTGTGAATGGAATAGGTGATTCGACGTATCTAAATATATCGATACGTTTAGGCAAAAAATTTACTGAGCAGGATTTATGAGCACTTTAACAAACCTTGACAGCTCTTCAGCCATCTCTTTGTTTACCGAGAGAATGACAAAGCGACCATCCTTTTCGGCGTTGAGCAACCCGGCATCAACCAGTTGCTTCAGGTGATGTGAAACAGTTGGCTGTGCAAGATGGGACAGCTCGCCGACTTCGGTGCACGTCATGTGCTTGCGACTGGCGATTTCCTTGAACAATTGCACTCGTGTGCCGTCAGCAAGCGCTTTCATGACTTTTATGAGACGCTTTTCAGAAGATGGCATGTCGAACTATTCCATTTAACATATTGAAATATATCAATATGTTAGGATATTCGCAAATGAAAAGCTGCAGAACCAATCGGAATTGCACACTTAATGTTCCAAACGATGACTGCTTATGAAGTAGTTACTCAGATTGTCTTAAAGTGAATGGCGCAATTGCATATAACGTATGCACAAACCACGCCGTGCCGCACTCCACGCTCTTCTATCAAATGAGTGCGGCATGGAACGGCCACAATATTCCTTTTCAACAAAGGGAGCGTCGTTGTTTTGGTTGTTATGTGTTCGTTGCGTTGCGGTGAAGAATGCACCAAAGTCTCTAAACCCGTACGCTCCGGTTGATAACTCTCGACGAGTCGAGTCGTCGACAACTCGTTGAGCGGTCGGCTCCAGCCGCGTGTTAGCCCGCTCTCCGTGATAAGTTAAAATGCCGACGATAGATTCGACTCCAATATACTCAAGATTCCTCCTTCAACGATTTCGTCGAATTTGCGGGCAAACAAGCCTTGACTTGCCATCAAGAAATCGGCGTCTTTGGATGTGAAGTCTCTCGGACGTAACTTTATCGTTCCTATCGGCACCCACACAATTGTCCTTTTATCGTCGTTCACGATAGTTCCCTTGTAACTAGTATTCATTATTACCGTCTGAAAGAATCCTTCATCAGCTATGAAGGTGTGCCGATAGAATCTCTTGAACCTTTCGACCTCAGGGCTGTAGCATACAAATTCACAGAACTTTCGGCTCAAGATCATCCACTGAGATCCGATCTGAGGAGTCACGCCTCGAAGATACAGTCGCTTGATAGGAATGCGTAGTATCCTGTTGGCAAACTCGATACAGTAGTTCTCGATTCGAGATAGTGTATCAGGGCGTAACTTGCTCTGGTTAGCCACGCTCATGAAATCGTTTCCTTTATTGCGGCTAAGAAAGTCTTGGATGTGCGTCTGCGACTTTAGGGGGAAATCCTGTGCGCTAAGGTTTATGAAGAATTCCCATTCCGAGCTGATCTTCAATAACTCCTCGATGCCTC
>JAGVPT010000033.1 GCA_020052095.1 Bacteroidota bacterium
GACGTGTGCTCTTCCGATCTCCTTCTGTCTATCTCTTCCCTTTTTTTGCTTTACCGGTTGCTTCAAATAGTGATGATACGCAATATATGCGGCGCCAAGGGCTCCGCCCGCGTCGCCCGCAGCAGGTTGAATCCAGAGATTTTCGAATATACCCGAGCGCAAGATTTTTCCGTTGGCAACGCAATTCAACGCAACGCCCCCCGCGAGGCATAAATTCTTTTCTTTTGTTATCCGCTTCACATGGCGCACCATGCGCATCATGATTTCTTCCGTAACGTCCTGTACGGAGCGGGCGAGATCAAGTTCCCTCTGGGTTAATAAGGTCTCCGGCGTTCGCGGAGCACCGCCGAAGAGTTCCTCGAACTTCCCGTTCGTCATCGTCAATCCGGCGGAGTAATCAAAATACTCCATATTCATTTTGAAGGAGCCGTCTTCCTTGAGATCGATGAGATGATCATAGATGCGCTGGACATATTTTGGCTCGCCGTACGGCGCCAGCCCCATCACCTTGTATTCGCCCGAGTTCACCTTGAATCCGGTAAAGAAAGTAAAAGCGGAATAGAGCAATCCCAATGAATGCGGGAAATGCATTTCCGAATTGATCTCTACTCTCTGACCGCGGCCCACGCCGAACGAGGAGGTTGCCAGCTCTCCAACGCCGTCTATGGTGAGAATGGCAGAGCGCTCAAACGGTGAGGGGAAAAAAGCAGACGCGGCGTGCGACTCGTGATGTTCGGGAAAAATCACTTTGCCGGTGTAGTGAATTTCCTTTTCGATGAGATCGGGAATCCAGAGTTTCTCGCTTAGCCACAAGGGCATCGCCATCATAAAAGACTGGATACCGTGCGGGGCAAAGGTTAGATAGGTTTCAAGAAGACGGTTGAATTTCAACAGCGGCTTGTCGTAGAACGCCACACACTGCAATTGATCGGCGGCAATTCCTGCTGCCTGCAGACAATATGCAACAGCATGGCGGGGAAAATTGTGATCGTGCTTCTTCCGCGTAAATCGTTCTTCCTGCGCGGCAGCAATGATCTCCCCATCCTTCAAAATACATGCGGCCGAATCGTGATAGTATGCGGAAATCCCGAGAATATACATATTTCTGTATAACCACCTCAGAAGGAAAATGCAAATAATGTCTTGGAGGTCAAAATGTCATCCCGCCCTACTTGAAATTGGCGCTCAACAAACGTAAATTATTCTTGTGGATACAATCGAAGAAATCACCGAAGACTTGAAACGCCCATAACAGTGATGAAAAAAAATCTCGCCTATTATCTCTCTCTCTCGATTATCCGATTATTATTGAGCGGATGGAAGACGGCGTGTATTGCGCGTTAGTGCCGCTTCTCAAGGGCTGCAAAGGATACGGAAATTCTCGGAAAAAAGCGCTCGACGAACTCCAAAGCGTAAAAGAAACTTTGTTAGAGATGATGCTCAACCAGCACAAATCAATAACCGAACTGACAATTAAGACCTTGAAGGGTTATTGAGAGGTATTTTTGCATCTCACAATAGGTTAGGGTATATTTTGAAAAAGAGAATATTATGAATACATACAAATTATGACAACCGTGACCAACTACAAATATATCGCCCTTAAACCGACAACAGGCGAACCGATCATCAATAACACTAATGTTTCCGTGCGTGCCATTGCAGAACTCTGGCGTGAAGGAGCACAGCCGGAAGAAATTCGCCTGCACATTCCTCATCTGACCCTATCTCAAATCTTCGATGCGTTGGAGTATTACTACGACAACAAATCCGTTGTTGATGATTTTATTGCCCGCAACGAAATACCCGAGACACTAATTGGCACGCGTCTATCTTGACGAAGACGTTTCCGTCTTGCTCGGCCAACTTCTTCAAGCAAGGGAAATTGACACTCTGACCGCGCGTGATGCCGGAATGTTGGGAAAGTCGGACAAAGAACATCTCCGTAAAGCAAGCGAACTTCAAAGAATTCTTGTTACTCACAATCGTTCGGATTTTGAAGAACTCTATTCGATTTTTCTGCAAGAAGAATTGCGCCACTCCGGCATTATTGTGCTGACTAGAAGAAGAGATGTGTATCTATCCGCTTCACGGTTAACGAATTTTCTCTACCACCACTCCTCGCTGGATGACCAACTTTGGTATTTATAAGGTGAAACGCTTTCTCGCTCTAGAATTTTATTACTCGACCAGTACAAACCATCAATGATGCCATGACTTCACAAATTGCTCTGTTTTGAAGTATTGAAATTTCTGCACGTTGATCAAATAAGTCCTGGCATCATTCTCGACAAAAACGCATTCTGCGTTACATCAGTCACTCAATTACCAAACTCTAAAACTCAATCCTCATCAATAACAACCGCGTCTGGTGCGGCAAAACAATTTGATTTGCTGCTAATTTCTGCTCCATCACATCATAAACATACACTTTCTCACCCTCAGTTGTTACAGCATCAACAATACTATAGACATACACCGCGGCGGCAGCGATAAAACAGGCAAGGCTGATATTGTTGTAAGTGTTGGCTTGGTCGTTGTAGTAATCGCGCAACGATTGGGTGCGTGAATTTAGCGCATCAGCTTCGGAATTATTTTTTAAATTCCCCAAAATAATTCCCGCTGGGATAAGCAGCGCTTCTCCCCCAATAATGAAGATTCCTTTCGTTGTCTCACCTTTGTAGTATTGCCCCCAACCCGGAACAATAGCCGAGCGCCAAACAGGATCAAACTTTGTTGGCGGCGAAGTTTGATGGTCGGAAGGCTTTGGACAATTAATAAGAACCCAGACTCGATACAGAGGATTCTTGCCGGATTGCGTTTCTTCCACATATTGTTCAACGATGCGTTGTTCAACGACGACATTCCCTGATTTTTGTGCTCGTATTTTGGCTTTTCCATTTTCTTCAGCGCGGAGCTTAGCCTCTTCTAAGATTGAACTTTCACTAAAACCGACGAAGTAGAAATTTATGTACCCTTTTGGGGGAGAAGAAATCCACGGAGGGAATTCTTTTTGAATGGATTGTTGCGAGAAAATAAGCGGAGATGATATGGAAAAAAGAAGAGCGAACGATAGTATAGTTGATATTGCGCGATTCATTGGTTTATTCTAATCCAATTGCAAAAGAAGTGAGGACAGTTATCCCCCGTTTCATGCAGTGTAATTCACCTTAAGTCGTGAACCGAGCAAATATTTTCACCGGAGTCGTTAAGGAACTCAGAGGCTTCGGCTTTTTCCTTGAGGTTTCATTTTATTATTTATACCTCAACACCTCACCGTTGTAACCAATTGCCCAGCCTTCGTTGGCATTTAATATATTTTGGAATTCTTAACAACCAATTTTCAACACATTGTAGAACAGATTATCTCCAGTAACGGTGTTTTAAGTTTTAACGATGCATTGATCGTTAGTTTTCTTCAAGAATACAAAATTACTCGTTACTCAGTTTTGATTCTGATTTCGATTCTATTCCTGTCATTCAACGCATTTCTATTGCTGAACAACTAAAGATGTAATTTTAACTTTGTAAATATTTTTGAAAGTCCCAAAAATAAACATCAACATATTTTTGCCACACTTATTGCCGCAAGATTCTCATCGCTTAACTATATTTGTGTTGTGAACATAGTTACCTCGTTTCTTTATGCTAGATTAAACAGCGCGGGAAGAAAATGCAAATGAAATGTGTAATTTATTTTTCCACATTAAATTCCTGCGGCTGACGTACTTTGTTGGAGATGCGGACTTCGTCGATGAGACCCTTGAAATACTCCCCATAGACATCATTCGCGCCTATGCTGACAGGATCAGAGGAATTAGTCCCGATGGTCTCATTAAACGAATCTTGGTCGACCAGGACACCATCGAAATACACTCTTGCAACCGCCCCATCATACGTTGCCGCAACATGGTGCCAGTTCCCGTCCAAGAAATAAGCGGGATTGACTGGTGTCTCTGTGCCTAATCCAAATTTCGTATTGATTCCGAAATCGAATGCAGTTCCATTGTTTTTGAAGTGCATTAGATACCCGTTCTGAGAATTGGGTCCATTCTTCCGTAAGAATGTGTTGATCGCAGAAAAGCCAGAAGGTTTTATCCAAGCTTCTAAAGTCAGATATGGAGAAACATTCAGACTTGGTGAACTCGTAATCGTAGCCTTGTCAGATGTCCCGTTAAAACTTCTCGCCTTCCCAAACTTCCCATCCACAATCGTCGTTCCAGTCGCTGTGCCGTTGTTTCCATTCCCACTTTCATCCGAAACTGTGCTTCCACTCGTTTCATCGAAATGCCACAGCCCTATTGTATTAGCATCTGTAGTGTATGGTCCAGTATTCGCCGAGGTGGTGGTTGCATTCCGCTCATTCGAATCACTGAACAAATTATTTGTATTCATAACACGAACTTTGAAATCGTACGTTGTCCCTTGCGTAAGTCCACTAACCGTCACACTCGTTGTTGTCTTGCTCGTGATCGTTTGAACACGCGTTGAACTGCCGGGAGTAAATCCAGCACTCGTTGATTTGTGAACCTCATATTGCTTAAAATCTGTATCGTTATTCTGCGTCCAACTAAGATCAACAGATGAAGTAGTTATGTTGGTCGGCGTGTTGAGCGTTACGGCGGTGGGATTGTTTGGCGCTGGGACAGTCATCGTTACACTCACGCTTCCCGTTCCACCGTTTGAGTTAATTGAAAGTGTTCCCGTATAAGTTCCGGAATTTATACCAGTACGGTTTACGTACACATTCACAGTCGCTTGATTTGTGCCGCTTGGGGGATTAACTGTAAGCCAGTTTTTGTCCGAGCCAATTGTCCAATTAAGATTACCCGTACCACTGTTGGAGACATTGAACGTAAGATTCGTAAGAGTGCCGCCAAAATCCAATTGCGGTGCTGAGAGCGCAAGAGTCGGCGGAGATTGAACGCTCATTTGCACGGCAATTGTTTGCGTGCCTGCATTTGAAGTTACTTGAACTTGTCCGGAGTAACTGCCAGTCGACAATGCCGACCTGTTTACTTGAACTGTAACAACATCGGTCTCTGTTTTTGTTGAATCGGTTGCAGGCGAAACCGTGATCCACGTTTGCGGAGAAGAAGCCGTCCACACAATTTTACCTGTTCCAGTGTTGTTGATGTTGAACGTGAGGTTTGCTGTTGTGGTCGCAAAGTCTAATGTCAACGGATTCACCGTGAGTTGTGGTGCATTAGGATTTTGCACAGTCAGCGTAACGGGAATATCTTTGTTGCCGCCGTTGGACAACACGGTGAGTGTTGTGCTGTAATTGCCGTAAGACATTCCCACACGGTTTGCCGTGAGCGTTATTGTGTTCGTTCCGGTAGAAACGCTTCCTGTTGTGGAACTCACGGAGAGCCAATCAGCGCTCTTTACCGCCGACCACTCAAGTGTACCGAACTGCGTCGAGTTGCTGATTGTCAGGGATAAGACTGTTTGCGTAATACCGAAGTCCAGCGAGGTTGTTGAAACAGCAAGCGCGGGAGAAAGTCTCTCTATTTGAATGTCCGCAGAAGAAGTCTGTCCCTCTTTGACGCTAACTGTTGTGGAGTTCGACTTGTAGCCATCTTTAGATGCCGACACAACATATTGACCGTTCTCTGCATTATTGATAATATAGTTACCGTTGCCGTCGGTCGTGACCGAAGATGTGGCGGGCGTAGTTGAGACGATAGCGCCGCTAATCGAATTGTTCGTTGTCTTGTCGGAGATACGTCCATTGATCTTAGTTTCAACGGGCGGCGTTTCGGTTGGCTTTGTTTTGCAAGAAAATAAAATTCCAGTGAAAACTAATGTGAATAGAACCAAGAGTGCGCGTGTTGTTTTCATTGAATCCCCTCCTGAGTTCAAACCAAAAAGAGTGCGGCATTCGCAACGTCAAAACCATTAAGAAGCAATATAAACAATTTGCCTGTGATATTTTAGCTTCTCTGCGCCAACAAAAATCTTTCGCAGCGGAACTTAAAGATGACCGACATCTTCGTTTGTTTTGAGTGAAGACTACTTCGTATAGAAATCAATCATCCGGTTGATAGCCCTCGTGCACACAGGATCAAAATCGGTGAGGCTGAGCGAGAACATCCGGCAGTCAATTGACGGGCGAAATAATCCGGTGGAATTGTATCCCGCTCCTTCAAACGCCCCGACCGTTCCCGCCAGTTGCTTGTTATCCAAGACTGATCTTTCGGCGTCAAGTATCGCTTGACGCTTCTCTGCGTATCCCGGCATGTCTCTCTTTAATTTCCCTCGCTCATTTTCCATGCTATCGTAGACAACTTTGTTCCATGGCGTGGGCAGCAGGGTTTGAGTCTTCACCAAATCGTTCCACTTGAGAGACGTTCGCGAAATATTTGAAGCGATATTCGGCTCCCATGGCTCTACGCCTTTCTGATAAAATTCGTTGTAGGCGACCGGCGACCCATAGTATTCGTCGCCAAGTCCCGCAAACGAGTGGCCAAACTCGTGTACGAAAACGTAATCTGCCTGCCAGGCAGTCGCCGGAGTTTCGCCAACGGTGAAACAGGTTGCATACAATTGAAAAATACCGCCGCCGCCGTAACGATTTGTATTAACGAGGATGAATAAGAAATCGTATGGAACCGCCGCTGCATAGTCCCTGACGACTCTGTTTTCGTCGGTGAGCACATAACGCGCCGATCCGAATGAGCTGTATGTGGTCCCGAGCGCATTCTCCACCCAAAGTGCCTTGTCGGGTTGGTTGATGCCCGATGCCTGCGATTCCACCTCAACGGCGTGGACATTGAAATCTTTTTTCCGATGCTTGAAGGGCTCTGTCGAAAACAGGACATCGGTAAAATGTGCAACGTCCTTCCGAAACTTTGGCAATTCTTCTCTGGTGTACCCATCTCCCAATATCGCAATATCGACCTTCGCATGGGCATCGCCGCTTGAGAAAACATCAAAGGAGCGCACGTTCGCTGCACGGTTTCCATGATGAATCTCTATTGCCGACGGGTCGATCACCGATGAGTAGATTTCACTAAAGACCATCTGCTTGTTTCGGCGCAGGATTTTTAGTTGGAATTTCCGCAGCGGGTAAGGGAAGCGGACCGATTCCTGAAACGTCCGGTAAGTTCCAGCCAATGCTTCATCCGTTGTTTGCCATTCGTTGAAAAGGGACGAGTAGCCCCGTGAATAGATCGTCCTATTGCTCGTAGCATCGATGATCTCGAAAACATATTCTCCTAAATTCATCGTATCAACGAGAGCAGTCATACTCCCGGGCCAACCGCCATCCTCGTACATTTTGTCGGCGCTGATTCGTTCTTCGCCTTTTGTGCCTGTGTGGAAATAGTCGAATCGAAACGTCCTGTCTTTGAAATACCGGCTGAATTCCGACGGCCCGCCGGCCTGAACTACGTCAACTGAAAGTGAAACTAAGAGCAGGACGAAAAGAGCATGCGTTGTTTTCACCTATTCACCTTCACGATTGTTGATTGGAGTATTGCCCGCGATGCGTCGTCCTGGACAAAGGCGACGATGTACAATTGCTTCGGGTCGATTTCGAATTTCTTTTCTTTAAACGTCGTCCCGGGTTTTTGCATTTTCTTTTCAAAAGCATCAAGATAGTGTTCGAGCTGATTCTCTATCTTCGATACAAGAAATGCATCCTTCACGGCGGCCTTCCCTTTTTGTGAAAAGGGAGTGCCCGCTGCGTTCCGGATCATTTTGCGGACGACAAATCTGTGATCCGGTATTCCATTCGCGCCTTGGTAACGAATCTCATCTTCTACCAGGACCACGCGTAGTTTGTATGATTTACGATATTTGCTGACGTACGCCGATACCGCCAGGGAAATCTTGCTCTTCCGAATTCTTGCGGAGAGTTTTATCGAAGCCCGTGGAGGATCATTCAGGCGCTTGTCGATCGCATCTGCATAGGCCATAAACAGAGATTTTGCTGCTATGCTTTGACCGCCGCCCGGAATGGAAATTGTGCCTTCCACAATCGACGTTGGCGTGCTGTTCACATTATAGTATTTTCCCCGCTCTTCTGTATCGAAATTTGTCATCGGATCGGGGCGTGGAATGTGCAGGTGATATTCGAGTACCGCTACATTGGAACGATCGTATCGTTGCAAGAGTTTATCGTAGGCAATATCAGCCGCCTGGCACGGGCGGCATTCGGAGCCGGTGAATAATTCTGCGAGCACCACTTTTTGATTCGATTGATTTTCCATCGCGTCGGGCCGCGTGTATTTGTGTGGAAAAAAATCTACCAGTTTGCGCTGCGCTTCCGCTAATACCGAGTCAATCGAGGCGTGCGGATACAGCTCTTTAAGTAACCCCTGCAGCGGCTTCATCAGGATCGGAGGACGGGTGACCGTCACACCGGATAAATACGCTGTGAACGCTTCCTTCTTCTTTCCCAGTTTTTCTTGAGCGGAACCAAGAGTAAGAAACACTTCAGTCTCGTATGGGGACGACATCTGTGCGGCTTCTGTGAGCACCTTTTCAGCTTCTTCGTACTTGCCTATATTATAGAGTACGATGCCAAGTTGTGCTGAGATGGCGGAGCGGCCTTGAAGACTCCTCCCGGCAACTTCCCGATACGCCTCCCTCGCAAGCAGGAGCGCCCGGTTTGGCAGTACGTGGTTTCGTGAAAAGCTAGCCGCGGCAAATCCTTTGGCGCGGGAAGTATCCTCATTGTTGTAGATGTATTCCTTCGCAACATATTCAAAAAGACTGTCCCGCACCCGCGATGCCTCCAGCGAATCTTTGATACGGGTCCGAAAGAGCGAGTCTAATCTCGAGTTTTCCGGCAACGGCGCCGTGGAAATGAAACTGGCACGGATAAACTGCTGCAGCCCCTCCGTCCCGGGACTTGTTTCCATCTGTATCGATCCAAGCTGAACGAAATAATTACTGTACCGCGCATCGAATTCCGCGGATGACGGCAGCATCGCAATCGCTTCCAACTGCGTCGTCTCAGCATCGGCGAATTTCTTCAGGAGGAAGAGATGCATTGCTTTCGTGTGCAGCAAAATTGGATCGGTTCTACCATGCATTTTCTGGTACAGTGAGATAGCAGAGTCCAAGAAGACAAGTGCGCTGTCGGAATATTTTTTCCTGTAACCAAGCTCCATCGCGATGTAGCGAAGTGCACCGGGGAGGCTCTGCGAATCTTTAGCGGCGAGATATTTATGGATCGAGGCAAATGCGGCGCTGTCCTGGCGCAAGGACATGAGAACACTAAAGCGTGCCCCGTACGCATCTCCAACATACTTCCCTTGCGGGAACGAAGCAATGAGTCTGTTAAGTCCTCCGAGCTTCCCGCTGTCCGTTGGCGCCGTCATCGCCGAACGATACATCATTTCATCCAGGCCTTGTGCACAGAGAACCGCTGGAAACACAACTGTGAACAATATCGCACGTGTGAATGATTTCATATTCCTTTTCTTTTCTCGTTAAGTTGATTTCTTTTTTTCTTCATTAACCCATACACTGTGCCGCCGGCAACGCCGCAAACACATGCACCGCTTGCAATGGCGAGCCTGACACCGATGATATTCGCGAGCAATCCCATGCCAAGGCTCCCGAACGGAAAAAAGCCTTGAAAGACGAGCGAGTACAAACCCATCACCCTTCCCCTCAAATGATCGGGTGAACGCTGCTGCAGCGAGGCATTCGCCGTCGCGAAAAATGCGATCAGCCCAATGCCGATTCCGACCATGCACGCCATTGAGAGCAGAGGCGACGAGGACGCTGTAAAAACCAGGATTGAAAAGACAAAAATAGCCAGACCGGAATAGATAAACTTTCTCGGCGCGACTTTGTGTCCGACCGAAGCAATTGTCAATGCGCTGATGAGAGCACCAATGCCATTTGCCGTAAGGAGGTTTCCAAGCCCGATGGCGCCGATATTCAGAATGGTATCGGCGAAAATCGGGAGAAGAACCGAATACGACCATCCGAAAATCGTCAACACGGCCACAAGCGACATAAGCGCAGTCAGCGTCACTTCGGACCTGATGTACGCCAGGCTCATCTCGATAGATTCAACAACCGACGAGCTATTTCCCACCGGTATTTTTTCTTTGACATCCATAACCAGCAGCCCCACAATCACTGCAATGAAAGAGAGCCCGTTGAGAAAAAAGCACCACCCGACTCCGAGTACACCTATCACTACGCCGCCGATTGCCGGACCGAACATGCGCGCACCGTTGAATACCGCCGAGTTCAATGCGATGGCGTTCGGCAAATCTTCCTTTCCGACCATTTCCACCACGAAGGACTGTCTGCTCGGGATATCGAATGCGTTTATTGTTCCCAGAGTGAACGCCAGTACCCCCAGCAATTCCGGCGTGCTTAATCCTGTCCAGACGATTCCTGCAAGAACAAAGGCCTGAATCATCGATGAAACTTGCGTCGCAGTGATCAAACGCTTCTTCGAAATCTTGTCCGCGAGCGCGCCGCCAAACATCGAAAAGAGCAGAACCGGAATTGATGTAAGGAAGCCAATCGCTCCAAGCCAGACCGACGAATGTGTGAGCTGATAGACGAGCCACGCAAGCCCGATATTCTGCATCCACGTTCCAACAAGCGAGAGCAGTTGCCCGAAGAAAAAGAGACGATAGTTCCGATGATGCAGAGATCTGAACGCCGGAAGTCCGTACAGATAGGCAAGTATGGAGCGAATCGTCTTCATGCCGCTTATCAGTGTCCACTCTGTCGAATTTTCAGTATTTCAATTCGAGTCTTCGTTGCGCGAAGAATCTGTACAAAGAGGCTCCCGATTTTGAATTCTTCTTTCTCGGACGGAATTCGACCGAGCGAGTGCATAATGAATCCGGCGACGGTATCGTATGGCCCTTCAGGTATATGCAGCGCATGGTCTCGCGCTAGTTTCTGAACTTCCACTTTTCCGCTCAGCAGAAACGAGCCGTCCGGCAACGCCCTGCACAAAGGTTGGTCATCGGATTGCTCAGCGGAGATCTCACCGAGAAATTCCTCGAGAATATCCTCTGAAGTCACAACTCCGGCTGTGCCGCCGAATTCATCGACGACGACGGCGAGCGAGATTTTTTTCATACGGAAGTCCCGGAAGAGATCGGAGCAATTTTTCGTTTCCGGAACAAAGACAACGTCTCGTACTATTTGAGCCAGAGCGCGAGGCTTCGTGAAAAAATCGCGTGCAAATACAACACCGATAATATTGTCGATCGTTTGGTCGTACACAAGCAATTTTGAGTACCCGCGTTCAACCAACATTTGCAGTGCTTGTTTTACCGAAGTTTTGATATCGACGGCGACAATATTCGTTCTTGCCTTCATCACGTCTTTCGCGAGCACATCGCTCAACGTTATCACTTTGATGATCTTCTTCCCTTCCTCTTTTCCAACTGCACCGACTTCTTCACTCTCTTTCAGGAGAATCTCGAAGTCCTTCTTATGCAGGAATCGGCTGACCGTTGACTTCTGAAAGCCCAGAGACGATACAATGAGGCGCGAAGAACTTTGCGTCAACCAGATGAAAGGAAAGAGAACGATCCGGCACGCTTGAAGAAAAAGCGCGGCGTACGATACTACCGCATCGGCGACCAGACGCGAGAGCGACTTCGGTATCAATTCTCCGAACAGCAGAATCACAAACGCAATGATGATTGTAATGATCGTGTCGCTGGAAAGGAAATAATGTTGAAGGGAAACGGCAGCAATGGAAGAGAACGCGATATTCACAATATTGTTGCCAACGAGAACGGTGGACAAGAATTTCTCAGGCGAATTAACGAGCGCAAGAGCAACGGAAGCCCCGATTTTCTTCTTCCTCGCCCTCACCTGGAGTTTTCCCTTGTTAGCAACAACCAGGGCTATTTCCGAGGCTGAAAACAGCGCACTGAATACTATGAGGATAAAAAGTAGTGAATATTCTCTCATCATGTGAATGCGATCAGGAAATCGTCCTCTGTGAAGCGTTCTTCCGGAGCAACTGAACCACAAGAAAAACCGCTATGAATAGAAACCCGCCCAGGGCGTCGGCGGCCATGTCGTACATATTGGCAGTGCGCCCGGGAACAAACAATTGATGAAACTCATCGGAAAATCCATAAAGGATCGTAACAACTAGTGTCAAATACAAACTCATTTTTGAAACCAGTTCCGACGACTGGTGTGTGAAAGCGCGATGCGACAGCCACCCGAGAATAAAAAATATTGCAACGTGGACAAGCTTGTCCGTGCCGAGCGGCGTAGTCGGAAATTTATGTCCCGGAATCGACGACTCAATGAATATGATCGTGGCCCAGACGAGCGGCGGTAAGTGATAGCGTGCAAACTTCCCTCCGTCACTCAATGTTTCGCTCGTCCTTCCTCTAGCTCTTTCAGGGCGGACGGGATTTCTCTGAGAATGTCGCTTGCCAGCATTCCCATATCGCCAACCTTTCCGCGCACGACATCTCCTGCGTAACCATGAACGAAGACTCCGTTAATAGCCGCATGAACCGCACCATTTCCTTGCCCGAGCAATGCCGCAATAATGCCAGCAAGAACGTCGCCCGAGCCCGCGGTCGCCATTCCAGGATTTCCCGTCGCGTTGACAAATACTTTTCCTTTTGGATCAACGACGATTGTCGGGGCACCTTTCAACACAAGAATCACATCATTCTTCCGTGCAAACACGCGCGCAACCTCAATTCTATTTTTTTCTATTTCACCTGGCGAAATACTCGTCAATCTTGAGAACTCACCAAGATGCGGCGTGAGAATGACGTGCCTGCTTTTTCTTCGATTGAGAATCCTGCAATCGGTCGCAAGGGCATTCAACCCATCGGCATCGATAACCATTGGCTTGTTGCACGTCGCGATGATCCGACGTACGAAATCCTGCGTCTCGGGGTGCTGTGAGATGCCGGGGCCGAGAAGGAGCACGTCAGCCCATGTGATTTTTTTGACTACATCGTCGAATCCTCGAAGCGCCAAAGATCCTTCACGTGTTGCCGGCAACGCGAGGGGCATCACCTCAAGCGTCCTCCGCGCGACGGTAGGAAAAACCGTTGCGGGTATCCCAAGAACCACTGCTCCCGCGCCTGATTTCATAGCGGATTGGGAACAGAGTAATGCTGCCCCTGTCAATCCTTTTGAACCGGCAAGTACAAAGATTTTTCCCACGCTGTGCTTGTGCGCGTCGAGTGGACGTATCGGCAGGCCATCGCGCACGTCTCGTTCTTCAACGAGAAAAATCTCGGACGACTTTTTCTTCACGAGCACCCTGGGAATGTGAATGTCCGCAACCGAGACCATCCCCGTATATTGTCTCCCCTTTCCCAGGTATAAACCAATTTTCGGTAATGCCATCGTCACGGTAAGATCGGCTCGTACTACAGCGTTAGAACATTCTCCCGTTGTCGCATCGAGTCCCGATGGAATATCAACGGCAATGATCTTCGATGTACGACGGGATGCCAACCAATCAATGATCCTCTTGTACTCTCCCCTCACAACACCGTGGAAGGAAGTTCCAAAAATCGCGTCAACGATAAAATCAAATCCTCTTCGAGAAAAGTCCTTACGTCGGAATGAGCGCACAATGGTCAACCGATCATCCTTCGTGCTTTTCAACGACTCATAATTTGACTTCGCGTCGCCGCGCATAGCACGCTCGCCGCCGATGAGAAGTACCGTAACAAATGCCTTCCGCTGTAACGCGTACCTGGCAGCCACAAATCCATCGCCGCCGTTATTTCCCTTCCCCGCGACGATGAGCAGCGATCTTCCTGCAAGCGAGCCCCAGTGTGTCTCAATTTCTTCGACAACAGAGCATCCCGCATTCTCCATAAGAGTCAACGACGCAATTCCAAACTGACGTGTCGCCTGCACGTCGATTTCCCTCATCGTTTGAGCGCTCACGAGCGGCAACATGCGTCCTCCAAAATAGAAAACCGTCCACTCACGCCACACCTGAAATGGACGGCAACATTCCCTTGCACACTTTCAAAACAGTAATCTCGTAACATCAAGTATGAGTGACGGAAGAATTCCTAGAAGAACAATTCCGAATCCCGAAATAACGAGGGAGATAAATGCAAGCCGCGGGATACGAATCTCCTCCGATGTCCCTGCTTCTTTGAAGTACATGAAGACCACGACCCGGATATAGTAATAGGCCGAGATCAGACTTGTCACGACTCCAAGAATGGCCAGCCACGTCAAGTCCGCTTGCACGGCGCTTGCGAAGAGATAATATTTTCCAACGAACCCTGCAAACGGAGGTATACCTGTTAAGGAAAACATAAACATCGACAACAACGCGGCGAGCACCGGTTTGCGGGTGCCGAGTCCGGCAAAGTCCTCATACGAGATATTTTTTCCCGCCTCTTTCTCGAGCACCGACAGGACGCCGAATGCACCAAGGTTAGTAAAAGCGTAAGAGACGAGATAAAATAATATTCCTTGTTGTCCGAGCGACTGTCCGGAAGCAATGCCAATCAGCATATATCCCGCATGAGCGATACTCGAGTACGCAAGCATCCGCTTGAGATTCTTCTGCGCAAGCCCGAAGAGATTTCCGAGGATCATCGACCCTGCGGCGAGCACAGCGAGAATAAACGCAAAACGCTGATCGTGCTGAGCCATCGGAATCGAAAAGACCAGAATAAATGCCGAAAACGCAGCCGCTTTCCCTCCGGTCGACATAAAACCGGAGACCGTGGTCGGGGACCCTTCGTACACATCTGGGACCCACATGTGAAACGGCACCGCCGCGACTTTGAACGCCAAGCCGACTAATACCAGGCCAAAGCCAAGACCGTACCAGGGTCGACTCGTTGCGCTCGCCGGTTGCGTGGCGATCCGCAGAAGATTTGTCGTCCCTGTCGACCCGTAGATCAGGGCGATACCATAGAGAAGAAATCCGGTTGCAAACGCGCCGAGCAAAAAGTATTTAAGCGCCGCCTCATTCGATTGAACGTTTCCTCTCATGAAACCCGCAAGCACGTAGAAACAGACCGACATCAACTCGATACCGAGGAACAATGTGATCAAATCGGCGGAGGAAGCCATCATCATCATTCCGGCTATGGCGAAAAGGACGAGAACATAATACTCGCCGAAATGGATCTGCTCCTTCGCGAGATACGACTCTGATAGCAAAATTGTCAATAAGCCGACCATCAAGAATAGAAGGTCGAAGAAACTTGCGTAGCCGCCGACGAGGACCATGTCGGTGAACGCAGTAGTGCTAGCGGAGAATGTCGCCACTGCGAAGAACATGCTTATGAAAATTCCCACAACGCTGACAGCGAGAATTACATTTTCCCCTTTTTGCATCACGGATTTCACCAGTAAAGCGACGAGCGCCGTCACGGCAATTGAAATGATTGGAGATGTTCCGAACAAATCAGAATATGAAAAGACCATGTGTTCGACCTGATGAAGATTCTATGAGCGAAAAAATAAGTACCAGACCAACGCGTATATAGGAATCAGCACGGGAACCGTGTACCGGACAATGTAGCCAAAGAATGACGGCATGACGACGCCGGATTGTTCCGCGATCGACTTCACCATAAAATTCGGTCCATTGCCGATGTACGTGCACGCTCCGAAGAAGACCGCGGCGATAGAAATTGCCTTCAGATAAATATTGTGATTGCCGATCAGATACGAGATCTGAATATCGGAAAGGGGAACAGTGCCCGTCGCAACGATATCCGAATGATATTTCATCAACGTCGCAAATGTGTTGCGCACCTCTTCTGCATGGTTGCCGCCAAGGGCTGCGATATCCGAGCCATGGGTCGCGACGAGATGTTGGACCTGCGCGACAATATTCTGGTCGACGAACAACCCTATCGATGCGCTCAGAAAATTGAGATACGTAGGTGCGTTGTCTAGTATGCTTGAGAGCGCTCCGGTCCCCCAATAGAATTGGCCAGGAGTTGTGATGCCGATTTTCATCGCATTCAGTTCCAGCCAATCAAGAGCGGGAACCATCGTCGCAAAAATTCCAATGAACAAAATCGCCACTTCTTTGATCGGAAGAAAATTGAAATCATTTTTCTTGTGAATCTCATGCTTCGTCGTAAAGTACGAACCCGCGGCGGCCGCCACCATCAACGCTTCACGCAGAAAATGCGGACGCTCGATAAACACGGCAATGAGAATCACCGTTAGGAAAAAGATATTCTGCATGCCGCTCACTTCCGCATCTTCATGCAGTTCGGATTCTGCGACATGGCTCTTCCCCGCTTCGAACTTTGTAAAGCTGAGATAGTCGATTACCCAGAAAACTCCCAGCACGGATACCACGGCAATCAGCCAAACATGCCAAACATACTCGAGCACCCAAAAAAAAGGGACGCCTTTCAGGTACCCCAGGAACAATGGCGGATCTCCGATCGGGGTCAACGCCCCGCCAATGTTGCTGACGACAAAAATAAAGAAAACGACATGATAACCGCGAAGACGATATTTATTGACTCGAAGAAACGGGCGAATCAGGATCATCGATGCTCCGGTGGTGCCCAGAAAGTTGGAAACCACCGCGCCGATCGCAAGCAGAAAAACATTCGCCAGCGGCGTCGATTTTCCCTTTATGCGAATATGAATCCCGCCCGAAACAACAAACAGCGAACCGATGAGGACAATGAAGCTCACATACTCGATTCCAGTTTGCAGCATCCTCGATCCGTTCCCGATCACAAATAGATAATAGGCGACGGGAACAAGTCCCAAACCAACTGCGACGACAGGATAATACTTCTCCCACCAATGACGGTTAATAAACGGTCCGACGGCAATTGCTCCGAGGAGCAGAATAAACGGTAAAATCATTACCGCCGACACCTGCGTCGCCCGCGCTTCTTCACCGGCGTATGCCAAAGAACTGAAAAGAACAATGGAAAGTGATATCGATGCCGTCGATCGCGAAAATATTCTTTTCACAGCAAAGTCAATACAATGTCGTGTTCTGTCCCCTGCGTCATTCCATCTATGCTGTTCAAAATTTTTCCTAATGTGCGTCCTCGCATCTTTGCGGTCCAATTGCTTCTTCTATTTCGTTCTCATCAGAGTCGAATGAACCTCTCCGCTTTTCGCCTTTTCCAACATTTTAACAATCTGCGTTGTCGATGCGGCTGAGGTCTTGAGAAATGGCGCGGGATACACGCCAATCCAGACAATGAATATCACGATCGGAACCAAGACGGCAATTTCCCGCTTCGATAAATCGAGCAACGATTGATTTGCGGCATTCGAAAGTTGGCCGAACATGACGCGCTGGAACATCCACAGCATATACACCGCGGCGAAAATAACCCCCGTCGCGGCAACGATTGTGTAGACGTGTGATCCCAGGAATGCCGATTTGAATGATCCGAGCAAAATCAAAAACTCGCCGACGAAGCCGTTCAATCCAGGAAGCCCGATTGACGAGAGCATTACAATCATAAAAAACGTCGCAAAGATCGGCATTTGTTTGGACAATCCACCGAACTGCGAGATTTCGCGCGTATGGCGCCGGTCGTAGAGCATTCCCACAATTAAAAAGAGCGCCCCCGTTGAAAGTCCATGGTTAATCATCTGTATCATGCTCCCCTGTATTCCCTCTTCTGTCATGGAAAAAATTCCGAGCACGACAAATCCCAAATGGCTCACGGATGAATAGGCAACCAGTTTTTTGATGTCGGTTTGCACCATCGCAACGAGCGCACCGTAGACAATGCCGATAACCGCGAGAGTTGAAACCAATGGCGTGAACTCGAAGGACGCCTGGGGAAACAACGGAAGACAAAAACGGAGCAATCCGTACGTCCCCATTTTCAAGAGCACTCCCGCGAGTATCACGCTCCCTGCGGTCGGTGCCTGGACGTGAGCATCAGGCAGCCATGTGTGAAAAGGAAACAACGGCACTTTTATTGCGAACGAGAGGGTGAAGGCGAGAAACATCCAGACTTGTACATTGTGAGGTATCGAAGGTGCAATTTGGTACAGTGTCGATAAGTTTGTTGTAAAGTGTCCACCGGGAAGAGTTGAGGCATAGTACCCAAGCCAGAGAATAGCAATCAACATCAACAGGCTGCCGGCCATCGTGTAGAGAAAGAACTTTATTGCAGCGTAGATTTTGTCCTGTCCGCCCCAGATGCCGATGATAAAGTACATCGGAATCAGCATTGCTTCCCAGAAAACATAAAACAGAAACAGATCTACCGCGACAAAAACGCCAAGCATGCCAACTTCCAAAAACAACATGAAAATGACATACTCCTTCAACCGAATAGTAATGGATTCCCACGACGAAAGAAGCGCAATTGGTGTGAGAAAAGTCGTAAGCACAACAAGGAGAAGCGACATCCCATCGATCCCCACGCGATAGCTAATATCCAATCCCTGAATCCACATCGCTTGATGGACAAACTGAAGCTGCGCGTTTGACGCATCGAATAGAAAATAGAGACCAAGGGAAAGAAGGAACGTGAGCAGTGAAGTCCCAATGCCGATGGATTTGATAATCCCTGACTTCTCCTTGTTGATGAAGAGAAGAATCAAAATGCCGACGAGGGGCGAGAAGAGGACGTATGTTAGGAATGCGGACATTGTTGATTGAATGATTACGTGATTGCAAGATTACAAGATAGCAGGATTACAAGATTGCGAGACAAAAAAGCTTTCAAGATCACATGATTGGTAGGTTGAGGTCGATTCAAATTTTGCAATTTTGCAATCTTGTAATTTTGCAATTCCTCAACGAAAGAGCAATACGCCAATAATGAAGAGAATTCCGGCGACGAACACGATGGCATAGCTCTGGACCACCCCGGTTTGAATGCGCTTGAGGAGCTGACTCGCGAACTCGGTTGCCTTCGCGGTAAAATTGATGAGGCCGTCAATAACTCCGACGTCGAATCCTTTCCAAAGCAACTTGTCCGAACCCTTCACCGTCGGAGTAACGATCGCTGATTCGTACACTTCATCAATATAATATTTGTTCAGGAGAATCTTGTATAAACCCGAAAATTTCGTCGATACTCGTTCAGCTATTTCCTTTTTCTCAAGATAGATTTTTCGGGCAAGAATGATTCCCGTTGCGGCAATCGCAACCGAGACAACCATGAGGACGTACTCAAGTGAGGAACTCTCATGATACGGCAACGTCATTTTTGAATATGCGCGCTCGAAAACCGGCTCGAGAAAGTGTTCAAAGCGGTTTCCTCCCCCCAGGCTGGCGGGGATCCCGATGAACCCGCCGAATACCGACAACACTGCAAGGATGATTAATGGTATTGTCATCGTCTTAGGAGCTTCGTGCGGATGAACATGGTGTTCATCGAAACGCGATTTGCCGTCGAACGTGAGGGAGACTAACCGGAACATGTAGAATGCAGTGAGCCCGGCTCCCGCCGCTCCCACGATCCATAGTATCGGGGAGCCGTCGATAAACGCCTTCCACAAAATCTCATCCTTGCTGAAAAATCCTGACAACGGCGGAATACCGGAGATCGCGATCGCACCGATAAGAAACGTTTTATAGGTTGTGGGGAGAGAGTTCTTGAGCCCGCCCATTTTCTGGATGTCCTGTTCTTCGTGCATCGCATGAATCACCGCACCCGAGCCAAGAAACAACAGCGCTTTGAAAAACGCATGCGTCATGAGGTGAAATATTCCCGATGCGAAAGCGCCGACACCTAATCCAAGGAACATGTATCCAAGCTGGCTAATGGTCGAGTACGCAAGGACTTTCTTAATATCATTTTGTACCAGGCCGATCGTTGCTGCATAGAACGCCGTGAGCACACCGACAATCGCAACAACTTCCATAGTTATCGGCGAGAGCGCAAACAGCACCGAGCTTCGCGCGACCATATAGATTCCGGCGGTGACCATGGTTGCGGCGTGAATCAGCGCGCTCACCGGCGTCGGGCCCGCCATCGCATCCGGCAACCAGACATAGAGCGGAATCTGCGCCGATTTTCCCGTCGCGCCGACAAAAAGGAGTAAGGTAATCCACATGATGGTCGAATCACCCCGTGTAGAGACCGATGCAGCCGAGAAGACGGTTTCGAAATTCAGCGATCCGAATGTTGTAAAGATCAGAAACATGCCGAGAAGAAATCCGAAGTCGCCGATGCGATTCACGATAAACGCCTTCTTCGCGGCGTCGCCCGTTGTTCCCTTCTCAAAATTTTTCTCGTACCAGAATCCGATCAACAAATACGAACAAAGGCCGACGCCTTCCCATCCGACGAACATCAACAAGAAATTGTCGGCAAGTACGAGGGTCAGCATCGCAAAAATGAAGAGATTCAGATAAGCGAAGAATCTCCAGAATCCCCGATCGCCATGCATATATCCTATAGAATAGACATGGATAAGCGTTCCCACTCCTGTGACGATCAGCGTCATCAAGATAGATAGCTGGTCCACCTGGAAAGCCGCATTAATGGAGAACGATCCGGCGGCAATCCACTCAAATTGTTTCACAATATGCTGTCTGTCATCGACCTGCAGGGAAAGCATCTCGACAAAAATCGACGCGGCGACGAGAAACGAGAGCGCTATGGTGGACGATCCGATAATACCGATGGTCTTTTCGGATTTTATTCTCGATCCGAATAACCCGACAAAGAGAAATCCGAAGAGCGGGAAAAGAATAATGAGGCCGACGTAGGAATACATAGCTGATCTATTTCAAGAATTTATTCTAAGTGATTTTCGTAACAAGAATGCAAAGTACTCTCTCTTGGCGACTTGGCGGTAAAAAATGTCTTCCGTCTGGGTTTCGAGTGCAGTGGCGAGGGCATCTTTACGGGAGTGGCTCAAGTTTTTTTACCATTTAAGGATATTGATTTCATCAATATTCACCGTCTGCTTATTGCGGAAGAGTGCGATAATAATCGCCAACCCTACGGCCGCCTCTGCCGCCGCGACCGTCATCACAAAAAAGACAAGCATCTGACCTGTCGGGTCGCCAAGAAATGACGAAAACGCAATGAGGGATAAATTAACCGAGTTCAACATCAATTCAATGGACATGAATACAATGATAGCGTTCCGTCTCACCACTACGCCAAGGACACCGACGCAAAACATAAACGCAGACAGAACGAGGTAGTAATCGAGAGGTATCATTCCGCAGTCTTCTTTTTGGCAAGGATGACAGCTCCGACGATTGCCGCCAGGAGCAAAAGTGAGGTAACTTCAAACGGGAACAAAAATCTCGTGAAAAGGACTTTCCCTACGTATTCCACCGTACCCATCTCGGCAGCATTAGCAGATTGTTGCACGGCGGAATTAGACGAACGGAACAAGAAGATAAAGAGCAATTCCAACACGAGCGCTACGCTAAATCCTATACCGAGGTACATCCTCAACCCGAGATGTTCCCTTAACCGCCTATCGTCGCCAAGATTCAGAAGCATGATGACGAAAAGAAATAGCACCATGATCGCCCCTGCATACACCAACACCTGCACCATTGCGATGAATTGTGCGTTGAGCGTCAGATACAATCCGCCGAGGCAGAAGAAATTGAGAATAAGATACAGCGCGCTGTTCACCGGGTTTCGTTGAAGAATCATCATGACCGCTGAGAAAGCGGCGAGGACTGCGAGGAAGTAAAACACAACTTGTTCAAAACTCATAGCATCATTGCCGCGGGAAGTTCGTAGTGTTAAACGGTGTAAATATACGAAGTGCCGGGAAGAGAATCAATAAAATGGGGATAAGGAAAAAGAGGATAAATATTCTTGAGAGTCTCTTAACCACCGATCTGACTCATCGTCCTTTGCGGCTTTACAAAACCCGGCTGATTGATGAGATGGCCTTCCTCCTTTTTCCACACTGCTGCTACGATTGCTCGAGAAATTGATTCATCACTTTCCCCACTGCGCAGCATCGATTTCAGATCGGTCTCGTGCAGGGAGAATAAACATGTCCGGAGTTTGCCGTCGGACGTAATACGGATGCGATTGCAATGCGAACAGAACGGCTCGCTAACGGAGCTGATGAATCCCAGCTCCCCCTTCCCGTCTTCGAATCTGAACCTGTCCGCCGGCTGAGCGCCATGATATTCGACCGGGACTAGTTTCGGAAAGTGTTCTTCGATTCGCGCGATGATTTCTCTCGTCGGTACAACTTTCGAGTAATCCCAACCGTCGCCGGCGCCAATCGGCATGTATTCGATAAAGCGGATGATGAACGGCCTCGTGCGCGCAAGTCCGGCAAATTTTTCAATCTCGTCCTCGTTGACGCCGCGCATGAGCACAACGTTGATTTTTATGGGTCCGATAGGCAGCGTCTGGAGCAGATCCAATCCTGTCCACACGTTGTCGAAGTAGTCTCGTCGTGTCACCTCCGCGAACTTCGATGCGTCAAGCGAATCCATGCTGACGGTGATGCGCTTCAGGCCTGCGTTGTAAAGGTCGACTGCCTGTTCTGTGAGAAAGTACCCGTTCGTCGTGAGCGCGATATCATGAACCTCCGGAATACGAGCGATCTTTTGAACAAGGAGCGGAAGTTCTTTCCTCATCAATGGCTCGCCGCCGGTGAGGCGAATCTTACTAACACCGAGGCGGGCAACAATCTGCACGGTGCGCTCAATCTCCTCGAACGTGAGCAGTTCGTTCTTTTTCATCCACACCATCCCCTCTTCGGGCATACAATATTGACAACGGAAATTGCATCGGTCGGTGACCGATATCCGCATATTGTTGATGATGCGACCGAAAGAATCTGTTAGTTGATAACTCATGAAATCTCGCCGCTAAATTGCGTCTATTGTTTTTGTTCAGACATTTGCGAACCCAATAGCTTCAGGCAGTCTGAACAGATACCCTGCAAAAAGATAGCGCCGGCGCGTTGGTTCAGATAAACATCAATGGGAAGCCAGTGGTTTTCTCCGTCTCGAATCCGTTTGCAATTATGACAAATCGGGATAAGACCTTCGAGTACCTTTATGCGATATTGCTGCTGTTGAAGCATGTCCGTGAGAATAGCAAAGGTCGAGAATACGGTTATTCTTATCGAAGCGTTTACAATCGAGTGCACCGTTGTCCAGGGAACATCCCAAACGACAACTGTGAAGAAGAGCCGCACGAGCGGCATCGCAATTGCCAGCGCCAATCCCCACCTTCGTCCGCTATACCACGACGCAAGAAGGACGGGAATGATGAACAATACCGGAAAATCGAGGTACGGATCAGTATTTAGGTTAGCGGCAAGTATAAGGACTGATAATCCAACCCAATAGACGGGCTGGAATTTTGTTGACGATAAAAATTTCATTTCCGGACTCCTGGAATTAGTTAGTGCTGCTACGAAGGCAACTATTTTGGGCTAAAATATGCTTCTCCCAAAAGGATGGCTTTGCCAGACGCGGCGCAGAGAAAACGATCATCCTGAATCCGCTCGCCGAGTCGAGTCTTCGACCTGTGGCGGACGTTTTTTGTTCCGAAGGAATCCCTTCGGGACATGATGCGTCTGCTCCAAAGGCGCATGAGCCTCTGGCTCAGAAGGATGATTGAAATAAGCTCTCTGCGTCCGCCTTTGGCGGACTCAGCATGAACGTTTCTGAGTTTTTGCCTAACATCAGCGGTCATGAATCCGGGGGTTCACCACCCCGGATGAAAATTGGCAGCGCGAGTAGTATATTGCAATCAACCACGTGTTGAGGTCGAAGTAA
>JAGVPT010000162.1 GCA_020052095.1 Bacteroidota bacterium
CACTTAGGTTCAACAAGGAAGATACTTGAATGATCAAAACATACAAGCTTCATCAAAATGCCATATGGCACAAATATAGGGGTCCTTCGGACTGGCGCACATGATTCCATCATTCCACCATTCCATTACTCCATCATTCCACTACTCCCCATTTCTTCCGATGCCAAAATAGTCAAAACCTTTCTCTCTCATCATCTTCGGATCGTATATATTTCTTCCATCGAAGATCACGTGCTGTTTCATCAGCGACTTCATTCTCTCAAAATCGGGACGGCGGAATTCATTCCATTCAGTTACAACAACAAGCGCATCTGCATCCTTGATCGTATCATAGCTATCCTCGAAGAATTTCACTTTTGATTTGAATATTTTTGCGGCATTGGCGTTCGCTACGGGGTCGTGCGCGCTCACTTTCGCACCAGCTTTCAGCAAACCGTTAATGATTACTATTGAGGGTGCCTCGCGAAGGTCGTCTGTCCGGGGTTTGTATGATAAGCCCCATACTGCAATATTCTTGTTCTTAATGTCATTAGAGAAATGCCTCAGGATTTTTCCTAGCAGAATAGTTTTCTGGCGTCGGTTTACCGATTCGACTGCGGCGAGCATGTCAAAACGCTCCCCCGATTTTTCGGCTGATTTCATCAATGCTCGGACATCTTTGGGAAAACAGGAGCCACCGTACCCCACTCCCGGAAACAAGAACTGGGGGCCGATCCTTGGGTCAGACGCCAAGCCGCGGCGAACCATTTCAACATCCGCACCGAGCCGGTCACAGATGTTGGCAATTTCATTCATGAACGATATTTTCATCGCCAGGATCGAGTTGGCGGCATACTTGGTAAGCTCTGCGCTCCGCTCATCCATCAAGATCAATCTGTCCGACGTCCGCATAAAAGGTGAATACAATTCTCTCATGACGATTGCCGCCGACGCGTCGCTCGTACCCACAACTACCCTATCCGGCGACATAAAATCTTTGACGGCTGCCCCCTGTTTTTGGAATTCGGGATTTGAAACGATTGTGACTGGGACATTAGTCAATTTTGCAAACAGCTTTTTCACTTTTTCATTTGTGCCAACGGGAACGGTACTTTTGAGCACGACAATTTTGTGTTCTGTCATCTCGCGCGCAATTCGTTCGGAAACCTTCAGAACGTGCCGCAAATCTGCCGATCCGTCTTCGCGCGGTGGGGTGGGAAGCGCTAAAAAAATTACGTCGGATTCTTTGACAGCATCTGTTATCTTGGTCGAGAAGGAAAGGCGTTTCTCTTTGATGTTTCTCGTCAGAAGTTCCTGCAATCCGGGTTCAAAAATCGTGGACTTCCCTTTCTTGAGCTGTGTAATCTTTTTCGGATTGTTATCAATGCAGAGAACAGTATTGCCACTTTCTGCAAAACACGTTCCTACTACCAGGCCTACATAACCGGTTCCGATGATTGAGATTTCCATGTTTTTAGTTCGTGGTGAGTTGTCCTGTGTCCTGAGTCCAAAGTCCGTGGTCCTGGGCTCGTAGTTCATGGTCTGCAATCCCACTTTTCCAACATTGCAACGTTACAAGATTACAAGATTGCAAGATTACAGCATCTTCCAGTATCCCATGATTCCAATTTTCCATCATTCCATTATTCCTTCATTCCTAATCACCACCGACCGCTGCTTACTCCATACTACTTACTGTTCACCGTTTACAGTTCACTGTCTACAGACTCCCCATCGATTCATTTCGCCATCTATTCCAAATATCTTCATCATCAATCACAACAGCTTGTTAAGATTCTCAAGAATATCCGAACGATTTATCTTGACGAACTGCCTGGCCGGGCCTCGAAGATACCCAATATCCAGAGATCCCGATAGTCTGCTGACAATGTCCTTGACATCCAGCATATCGCGTTCACGATGTGCTACCAATTTAAAAAGTATTAAATCCTCCGGGGTGCAAATATTCGCTTCTACTTTTCCATAACGAAGCCTTTTTTTTCTTTGAATGGCTCTTCGTTCAAACTCGCTCAAGGCCGCGGAGACATCAACCTTCACTCCGAGATTTTTGTGCACCACAGGGAGAACGAAGTAAGTTTTGAAGAATTGAAGAGGTTCTTTTTTTATGGGTATGAACTCGGTTAAAAACAACTCATAGATCTGAAGTATTGACTCCAACTCAAACCGAACAACAAGGTCTATGTCGATCGTTGTCCTTCCTGAACCGTAGATGAGATTTGCTACCCCTCCGATGATAACATAAGCTAAATTGTTCTTATTGCAGAGGTCGTCGATCGCAGAAATTGTCTCTTCTGTAGCAGTGAGTTTACCTTTTCCCATGACGGGCCAACCTGCGAAAAGTCCTTTGCCGATTCACTCTCCCCGCCGTTTCAGCCTCCCAGATAATTTCATGTCCTTTGTATTGAATGAACGTACGAAAAGCTGCTTCCTGGAGGGCTATAATACGTTCAATTCGTTCAGGAGGATTATTGGCATTCAAATGCCCATAACGCGTAATGAATCGTATATACTCTTCTTTCGTCATGTATATTTGATATTGAAATCGTTGCCATCTAAGATAGCGAAAAAAGGAGGGAAAAGAAACAGGAAAGATTTCGGGAGTTCGTGCCCCGAAGTCCGAAGTCCGAAGTCCGTGGTTCTTGGTCCGTGGTCCGGAGTCCTGGGTCCGGAGTCCGTGGTCATTAGTTCATAGCCGGTAATTCCATCATTCCATCATTCCATCATTCCAATATTCCTATTGCACCACCGACCGCTGCTTACTCCATACTGCTTACTGTTTACTGTTCACCGTTTACCGTTCACTGTCTATTGACGCGCCATCCATTTCGAATCTTCGATTCTATCCCTTCAGCAAGGATCATCTTAATCATAGCAGAATACGGCACATCATGCTGTCCCGCATAAGGTTTGATCTTGTTCAAGAGCGTTGTCGGCAACCGCAAGCTCAACACCTTGGTCGGCGTTTCAGGTTGACAACTCAACTCGTTGAGGGGTAATTCAATACCGAGACTGGCCAATGTCATTCTTTTTTTTCGCTCAATAAATGATGTGGTATTATGCGAATCATATACGCGTATTTCGCGTTTTTCAGCGTCCCGCGTTTTCTGCGGGACGTTTTCTCTTTTCTTCTTCATAGACAGTCCGCTCCTTCTTCGATGACCCCCGAACACTCACTGCTCTTTAAATATCGTGGTTCTTGGTTTGGGTCTGTACTCCGTAGTCCTGAGTCCGTGGTCCTGAGTCCGTGGTCCTGAGCTCATAGCCGGTAATTCAACAATCTCATTATTCCATCATTCCAATATTCCATCGTTCCATTATTCTGCAAAGAAGGTGAACGCGCCTCCCCAAAGATAATGCCAAATGGCAAGTCAAGTTACTTAAAACCTGCGTGAAATGTGCCTGTTTTTTGAGTGATGATGTTGTTGCAAAGGCTGTCCATACGGCTCACGGGAAGTTCAGAACAATGGGGAGAG
>JAGVPT010000239.1 GCA_020052095.1 Bacteroidota bacterium
GATGTTTGCTACTGTAAAACTCAGAACAAATGCTGCCAGGCGTATTCCTCGTCGGGAAAGCGCCTTATATCTTGTCTTTAAGCTTTTAACAACGTTGCAAGCTCGACTACATAAAATTCACGGTCATAGACTTGTTGCTTTAACGATTGACCTATTGCGTCAACGCAAACACGCTAGGTTACGGCTTGCTGCTTAATTTTTTTTACACAACTATTGACTATATCTCACCAAGAACTCATCATCCAGCAGCTAAAAAGACAATGGCGGCGCTCCCAATATACGTGTACGGCAATGATGTCCTGAAAAAAAAGGCGAAGGCCCTGAAGGAAATCTCCAACGAGACGATCCAACTGATTCAGGATATGTTCGAGACGATGCATTCCTCGAACGGAATCGGCTTAGCAGCCAACCAGGTGGGTGTGCTGGAACAAGTCCTCGTCGTCGATCTTTCTGAGATGGAGGAATATAAGGATACGAAACCGATGGCCGTGATCAATCCTGAAATTATCGATGAGGAAGGCGAATGGGAAATGGAAGAGGGATGCTTGAGTCTTCCGGAGTTGCGCGACATCATCACTCGATCTGAAAAAGTAACGATAAAATATCATGACGCGAACTTGCGAGAACAAAAAATTGAAGCGACCGGGATGCTTGGACGCGTGCTGCAACACGAGATTGACCATTTGAACGGCATCCTTATCACTGACCATTTGAGTGCTGCGAAGCGCACCCTTCTGCGGAGCAAGCTCAAGAAGATTTCGAAAGGAGACTTTGAACAAAAGTACCCGGTCGTATTGCCGAAGGAAGAAAAGCCGAAAAAGAAAAAGTAGAAATCCCATCGAATGAAGGACTGTTTGAAGAAGGACTTCCTCGCCCGACGCATCCAGTCGGTCCCGAAATTTTTCCATTCTCAAAGCGGAACATGAACATCATCTTTATGGGGACTCCCGATTTTGCGGTTCCAAGTTTGGAGATACTCCTCAACAATGACTACCACGTTTCGGCTGTTGTCACTGCACCCGATAAACCACGCGGTCGCGGTCAGGAAGTGTCATTCACCCCGGTGAAGGAGTTTGCGTTAAAGCACTCTCTGCCGTTGCTTCAGCCGGAATCACTGAGCAATGCTTCATTCGTTTCCGCTCTCGCAGAACTCCATCCCGATCTTTTTGTTGTGGTCGCATTTCGTATTCTGCCGCCACAGGTATTCTCCATTCCCTTAAAAGGAGCATTCAACGCGCACGCCTCGTTGCTGCCGAAATACCGCGGTGCCGCTCCGATCAATTGGGCGATCATCAATGGAGAGAAGGAATCGGGCATAACGACATTCTTCCTTCAAGAGAAGGTCGATACCGGCAATATTATCCTTCAAGCACGCGTCGCAATTCCCGAATCGATGACCTCCGGAGATTTGCACGACATTCTGTCAGGGGTAGGAGCGGAGATCGTGTTGCAGACCGTTCGTCTGATCGAACTTGGAAAAGCAATTCCTCGCCAACAAGAGGATACGCTTGCGTCCGCCGCGCCGAAAATCTTCAAAAAGGATTGCCGAATTAGGTGGAATCAGCCGGCGGAAAGCGTACACAATTTCATTCGCGGACTTTCGCCCTATCCAACGGCGTGGACGACGCACCACGGGACGATACTGAAGATTTTTCGAAGCGAAAGGTCAGCATTTGGGACAAGGGATCCAGGAGTCAGGCTTCAAAATGCGGCAAGTGGTTCGGTCAAAATTGTGGACGGAAAGTTGTGCGTTGGAGCGAAGGACGAAATGATTGTTATTCTAGAGATTCAACAGGAAGGGAAGAAAAGAATGAGCGCAGAAGAGTTTTTGAGAGGCTACAGATTGAGCGATGGTGATGCGTTTGAGTGAGAAAAATTCCTTCCATTCATAGAAGTCATTTCAAAAGTGCTTTACCATTCGCCCTTCGACGCTCCCGACTTCGTCGGGATTGCTCAGGATGAACAGATACCTTGCTCATCCTGAGTAAGTGAGCGAAGCGAACGCATCGAAGGATTGTTTCCCGTGTTTTTGAGATGGCCTCTAGTGATTTCGCTTTCATATTCCCATTGAACTTTTACTTACCTGCAGAATACTTCCTTACGTCAACTTTTTCCATCGTCATCATAGCGCCGCAATGCGCGTTCTCTATCATCGCGTCTATTTCAGGAATCAGGGCTTCGATTTTGTCGCTGGTGTCCACGATCTCGATGAGGATCGGTAAATCCTCCGAGAGCTGGAGAATTGTCGATTTGTGAATCCTACTGTGAGCGCCGAATCCTTCCACTCCTCGCAGAACAGTTGCGCCCGCCAGTCCGCGCGAGCGGGCCAGATGAACGATGGCTTCGAATAATTGCTGACCGTCGTAGCGGTCTGCCTCGCCCAAAAAGATTCTCAATAGTTTTCCTTCACCCGATAGTTTCATACTTTCCTCGCTCTATAATAATGACTTCCCTATTATGGAACCTCCCCACGTTGCGCACAAACAACAGAAGAAACTTCCGACAATGTTTAAAGAGGCCAAGAAAAAATTCCCTCCTTTGAGCATCTCGACGGTCTCGTAGCTAAATGTCGAAAATGTTGTGAACCCGCCCAGTATTCCTATCGTCAAAAACAGCCGAAGGTTCGGCGGAACCAGCCAGCGTTCTTCAAACAAGGACATTAAGAGACCGATGGCGAAGCAACCGACAATATTGACGGCGAAAGTTCCGTACGGGAATCTGTCACCCATCATTCTATAGAGCAGCCCGGACAGTCCATAGCGGCAAATGCTGCCAACCATGCCGCCAACGCCCACGAACAAATATTTTTCCATCAAACCTCGAAATTTTTCACCATAAGATAGGAATTAGACCGTTTGGATGCAATTTCATTGCATCAGTTTTCAAAAAGGATTATATTGAGTTGCACGTCGCCACTTAAAGATGTGCTCAAAGTGCGGCTCACGAATCCGACGAGAAGAGATGGAATTCATGATTTGGGCAACTCGGAGTATTCATGCATTCTCTATTGTTGTGTGGCTCGGCGGTCTCCTTTACATGGGCGGCATTCTTTATCCCGTCTTCCGTCATGAACGAATGACAGTGACACCATTATATGTCCAAATAGAGCGGCGATTTATGGGTTTTGTGTGGATGAGCGTCTGGACCACCGCCATAACAGGGATCCTATTGATGCTTTTCAGTCCGAAATTTCAATTTGGTTCATACCAGGCACCATGGGAGATTCTCCTTCTCCTTAAGCAAATCATCTTCGTTGCAATGGTCATCGCAGCAATTTCAACCGGAAAGATTGTGAGAAAAATGGAGTCTATCCTGGCAATAGTGCCGGCATCCTCTACGGAGAACCAGATTTCGGTTCAGCATGACAGAATTCTCGTTCGGCGGCGATTGACCATTACTTTCGGTCTTGTGGCGCTATTGATTTCAACGCGAATGGTGATGAGTTGATGGGAAAGATAATCGCGATCGCCAACCAAAAAGGAGGAGTGGGAAAGACCACGACGGCGGTAAATCTTGCCGCGTCGATCTCCGCGGCCGAGCACGAAACCCTCTTAGTGGATACCGATCCGCAAGCCAATGCAACAAGCGGCCTCGGCGTTGAAAGCAAAGAGTTGGACAAGACTACGTACGAGGTCTTAATCGGGGATGTTGAAACGCGCGATGCAGTAATAAAGACAGCGATGCCGTTTTTATCCCTTCTTCCGTCGCACATCAATCTCGTTGGCGCGGAGATTGAAATGGTGAACGAGCCAAACCGTGAAAAGAAAATGCGGGTAGCGCTTGAACCGATCCGTTCTTCCTATGAGTACATCATCATCGACTGTCCGCCGTCGCTCGGCTTGCTCACTTTGAACGCCCTGACTGCAGCCGATTCGGTTCTCATCCCTGTACAGTGCGAGTACTACGCATTGGAGGGATTGGGCCAGTTGCTGAACACGATCAACATGGTGAAAAAGAATTTGAATCCGCGCCTCGATATCGAGGGTGTTTTGATGACGATGTTCGATTCGCGCTTGCGCCTCTCGAATCAAATTGTCGATGAAGTGAAGAAATATTTCGGCGAAAAAGTCTTCACAACCATCGTCTCACGCAACGTACGACTCAGCGAAGCACCGAGTTTCGGCAAGCCGATTCTCTTATACGACGCTCTTTCATCCGGCACGCGCAATTACATCGACCTTGCGCAGGAAGTTTTGAAACGCAACCGTCGTGCCGCGGCAGTTGCTTCTCCCTCGGCTGTGAATGCCGGGGCGTATCCTCCTTCACCGATCCCGCCGGGTACGCCGTCGACATCACCTCGCACAGAAATTCAAAGACGCAACTCTTCACTTTCGTAATTCTATCAACGCGTTATGGCCGACAGTCACAAATCAAAATCCGTGCTGGGGAAAGGATTGGGCGCGCTCATTCCGCGGGCTCCTTCGCCGGAAGAGCCTGTCTCTCCTGTGTCTCTTCCGAAGGATGACGGCGCGGATAATGTCATTGTCGCAGTGGAGGTATCGAGAGTCCATCCTAATCCGTACCAGCCGCGACTCGATTTCGACCCACAGGCATTAGATGAACTAAAGCGATCGATACTTGAGAAAGGCGTTATTCAGCCGATCACCGTCCGGCGTGTAACTGACGGCAACTATGAATTGATTTCCGGCGAGCGTCGCGTGCGCGCATCGCAGGAAGCCGGACTGAAAACAATTCCGGCGTATGTTATTCGCGTTTCATCGGACGAAGAGATGCTCGAGTTGGCGTTGGTGGAAAACCTTCAGCGCGAGCATTTGAATCCAATTGAAATCGCCGTCTCGTATCAGCGTCTCATTGACGAATGCAGACTGACGCAGGAGGAAGTAGCGCAGAAGATCGGCAAGGACAGAACGACCGTAACGAACTTCTTGCGTTTGTTGAAGCTGCCTGAAAGGATAAAGATTTCCGTCCGCAAAGAAGAGATCTCGATGGGACATGCACGGGCGCTCATTACCTTGCCGGATGAAAGAACGCAGCTTCGTGTTCATGACAAGATCGTGCAACAAGGGCTTTCCGTCAGAAAAGTCGAAGCGCTTGTAAAGGACTTCGGCAAAAAATCTGTGAAGAAGCCCGCTGCCGGTTCAGAAGCACGCTCGGACGGAAGCTTTCAAAGCATCGAAACGCGCCTGCGGCAATCACTCGGAACAAAAGTCTCGATACGAAAGGCGCCAAACGGCGGCGGTGAAATCGTGATCGAGTATTATAACCCCGGTGACCTCGACAGAATATTGGAGTTGTTGGAAGAATAACATTACATCCTGTGACCGACGTTTTTCAGGTGTCCGTCACCTAAATCACTGATCTTACGCAAAACAACAATTTTCACCACCGAGACACAGAGAAATAAGAAAGATTTTATTCTCAATCCACTGAACTATTCAGGATATTCTTACTTAAAGTTCCGTGTCTCCGTGCCTCTGTGGTAAGAAAACACTCTATCTGCGTAACATCAGTGAGTCGAATCTAAAAAGGTCTAATTTCAATTTTTAGCATATCGAATCCAGTTTAAATTTGACAATTATTTTCTTAAAAATACCTTTTTAGAGCAGACTCATCAGTTAAGCACCAAGTGCACAATGAAAACAATCATCCAAACTGAAAACGCGCCGGCACCGATCGGGCCGTACAATCAAGCCGTTGCCGTGCAGGGGGAGCTTCTGTTCACATCGGGTCAAATAGCCCTTGACCCAAAAACAGGGCAGATCGTGGGAACCACTGCCGGCGATCAGACGAAACAAGTGTGCGAAAATCTCAAGGCCATTCTCACTGCAAGCCATTCCGATTTTGCCCACGTTGTGAAGACGACAGTTTTTCTGAAAAACATGAACGACTTTTCCGCAATGAACGAGGTGTACGGGAAATACTTCGGCGAATCTTCACCAGCGCGCAGCACCGTCGAAGTAGCCCGCTTGCCCAAAGACGTGTTGGTGGAAATTGAAGTTGTCGCTCTCATTTATTAGTCGGGGCTCAGGGCGTGAAACTCGCGACGCCTTCGACGGCCGACTCCTTCATCCGGGATCTCGCTTGAGACCGCTCATCTACAATATTCTTCTCTCATTTTTTGTGCTCACACCACTGCATTCGCAGCAGCCTCGTCGTTATGAGCAGCCGATCGCGACGCCTCTCAGGATACTATCGCTGCCCGATTCGCTCATCCGCATTTTCAATGAGGATTCTCTCATTGCGAAATCGGTCTTCACTTCCGATACTGTTTTGCGGAGGGGAAAATCGACAACCGTTGCTATGCTGGCGTCGCTCGTTGTTCCCGGCGCAGGGCAAATTTTTAACGGATCGTATTGGAAGACTCCTATGATCTGGGGACTTGGATATTATTTTGTTTCAATCTACAAACAGGAGAACACTCTTTATCAGAAATACCGCAAAGAGTACAGTGCATCAATAGACTCGGTAAATACAACGGGAAACCGTTCGCTCAAAGACCTACGCGATTTTTACCATGGCCAGCGTGATACATTTGGCTGGTACATCGCTATTACGTACCTCATCAACGTGCTCGACGCCTATGTCGACGCGAGCCTGTATAGTTTTGAAGTCAGTCCCAATTTGCAGCCGTCCAATGATCTTCGTGCAACGTTGCGCGTTCGTTTCTAAACGCAGTATAATTCAATCTTTATTGATTATGAAATCGACATCGATGTAGTAAGGAGAATAGCCATGATACGCAGACAAGATGCTTTAGATTATCATTCACAGGGGCGAAAGGGGAAAATAGAAGTTATCTCGACAAAGCCGTGCGCAACGCAGCGCGACTTGTCGCTGGCGTACACACCCGGTGTTGCCGAGCCATGCCGTGAGATTGAAGCTAATCCGGACGATGCATACAAGTACACAGCAAAAGGAAACCTCGTGGGAGTAGTCTCGAACGGGACTGCGGTGCTCGGCTTGGGCGACATTGGTGCGCTCGCGGGAAAGCCGGTGATGGAAGGGAAGGGAGTTTTGTTCAAACGGTTCGCCGACATCGACGTCTTCGACATTGAACTCAATTCCCATAATCCCGACGACATTATCAAGGCAGTACAGATGCTCGAACCGACCTTCGGAGGCATCAACCTTGAAGACATTAAAGCGCCCGAATGTTTCTATATCGAAGAGGCGCTGAAGAAAGTGATGAATATTCCCGTTTTTCACGATGACCAACACGGGACCGCGATCATAAGCGGCGCGGCATTGGTAAATGCGTTGGAGGTCGTTGGAAAGAAAATCGGCAATGTGAGAGTGGTTTTCAGCGGAGCGGGCGCCGCAGGAATAGCATGCGCAAAATTGTACGAAAAGCTCGGCGTGAAACGCGAAAACATCTTCCTTGTCGACACGAAAGGAGTCGTCTTCAAGGGTCGGACGGAGGGGATGAACAAGTACAAAGAGTACTTTGCGCTCGACACTGAAGCACGGACACTGGCCGACGCGATGAAGGGCGCCGACGTATTCTGCGGCGTTTCAGCGAAAGGCATCGTCACGAAGGATATGGTCAAGTTTATGGCAGACAAGCCGATAGTGTTTGCGATGGCGAATCCGGATCCGGAAATTACGTACGAAGACGCGACGAGCGTTCGTGACGACCTGATTATGGCGACGGGACGATCCGACTATCCGAATCAAGTTAACAACGTGCTCGGATTTCCTTTCATCTTCCGCGGAGCGCTGGATGTTCGCGCGACGGCGATCAACGATGAAATGAAAATTGCAGCGTCCCATGCGTTGGCGAAACTAGCAAAGGAGGACGTTCCCGATTCGGTTATTCGCGTGTACGGCGGCAAACGCATTGAATTCGGTAAGGAATATATTATCCCCAAACCGTTCGACCCCCGCGTACTTTTGTGGGAGACAGTCGCTGTGGCAAAAGCCGCGATGGAGACGGGAGTGGCGCGGACTCCGATTGCCGATTTCGAAGCGTACAAAGACAGCCTTGAAGCACGCTTGGGGAAAACGAGGGAAATCATGCGCTTCTTTATCCACAAGGCTCAGCGCGCGCCGAAGCGCATCGTGTTCCCCGAAGGAGAAGAAGAGAAGATTCTCCGCGCTGCCAACATAATTGTGGAAGAAAAAATTGCTACGCCAATACTCCTTGGCAGCAGAACGCTCATCCATCAACGGATTTCCGATCTGGGACTAGACCTTGAAGGCGTCGAAATCATCAATCCGGGAAAGTCGCCGAAATTTGGCGCATATGTCTCCGGGTACTTTGAGCTTCGTAATCGGAAGGGCATCACGCAGCCTGATGCAGAGCGGCAGGTGAAAACGCATAACGTGTTCGGCATGATGATGGTGAGGGAGGGTGACGCGGATTGCTTGATCTCCGGGCTTACCCAGCCGTATCCCGAGACGGTACGGCCGGCGCTGCAAATTATTGGGACGAAAGAGGGTGTTCGGAAGATTGCGGGACTGTATATGATGGTCTTCAAGAACCAGACGCTCTTCATCGCAGACGCGACGGTGAACATCGATCCTACGGCGGAAGACCTTGCAGAGATCGCTCTCTTGACGGCAGAACGCGTGAAGCGGATCGATATCGTTCCGCGCATTGCGATGCTTTCGTTCAGCAACTTCGGAAGTACGCAGCATCCTTTCACGGAAAAAGTGAGAAGAGCGACGCAGATTGTGAAGCAGCGCGCGCCGGAGCTTATTGTCGACGGTGAAATGATGGCCGATACTGCGATGAGTTCGGAAATCTTGAATGAGTTGTTCCCATTCAGCTCATTGAGAGAACCGGCGAACATACTCATCTGTCCTGACATCACTTCCGCGAACATTGCGTACAAACTTCTCTCCCGAGTCGGCGGGGCCTCAGCGATAGGGCCGATCCTCTTAGGCATTCGCAAGCCTGTGTACCTACTTGCCCCTGGAGTGGAAGTAAACGATATCGTGAATATTAGCGCGATGGCAGTCTTCGCTTCGCAGCACGAAAAATAATGTATGATGGCTTTTTGAAAAGTTCCGCGCATGTCGTATTTTTGATGCGACATGCGTGGTTCTTCGATAGCTGCGAGCGGATCGGTGTAGGGTTAAACCACGTAATGTCTTACGTGTCTAACATGATTGGAAAGTCTGAATAGATCATTCAAATTGGAGCATAATGAAGAATAGATTTGTACTTATACTCATCCTTTCGATCATCGTCCTCGGTGCAGGAGGATTTCTTTACTTTTCGAATGGTCCCTCCGCGGACGTGATGTACCGGATGGACAAAGTGACGCGGGGCGATCTTCAAGTTGTCGTAACGGCAACGGGAACGTTGAGCGCGGTGAGGACAGTACAGGTGGGAACACAAGTCTCCGGTACGATTGCAAAATTGTACGCAGATTTCAACAGCATTGTGAAAAAGGGACAGGTTGTAGCCCTCATAGACCCGACGTTCCTGGAAGCTTCTGTGAAAGACGCACAGGCTAACCTTCAACGCGCAAAAGCGCAAGCGAACGAGTCGAAACGCGCTTTTAATCGTGCAAAGACTTTGCTGGGAAAGGGACTCACTTCGCAGGCGGACTACGACGCTGCGATCACGGCGTACGAGTCGAACTCGGCAGCCCAAAAACAAGCGCAAGCTCAGCTTGATCGTGCCGAAATCAACCTGCGGTATGCTACAATCAAAGCTCCGATCGACGGCGTTGTAATTTCGCGTGCGGTCGACGTTGGCCAAACAGTAGCGGCAAGTTTGTCGGCCCCTACGATTTTCACGATCGCCAATGACCTCACGAAAATGCAGGTCCAGGCAAATGTAGACGAAGCCGATATTGGAAAAGTGCAGGTAGGTCAAGAGGTGAAATTTACGGTTGATGCATATGCTGAACAGCCTTTCCAGGGGGTCGTATCGCAAATTCGCCTTGCATCGGTAACTGTACAAAACGTTGTCAACTACACCGTCATTATCGATGTCCCCAATCCGGAGTTGAATCTTATGCCCGGTATGACGGCGACGGTGACGATTCTGGTAACAAAGAAGGAGAATGTTCTCAGAGTACCGACCGTCGCTCTTCGATTCCAACCGCCTGCTGAGCAAATCGAAGTGCGGAAAGACTCATCGAGCCAACAGGATGACTCGTCGCGAACAGAGCGGAGAAGGCAATTCGCGCAGCGAATGCAAGAGGGGGGAGGCAGTCAGCCTTCAAGGCAAGGAGGAGGGGAGCGCGCGATGGCTCGATTGTGGGTGCAGGGGAAGAACAAGAAATTGACCGCGATTCTTATTCGTCCAGGAATCCTTGACGGTACGTTCACGGAAATCGTACGCGGCCATGTCGAAGAAGGACAAGAAATCGTTGTCGGAGTCTTAACTCAAAAACCGACGACGACCGCTACTCCGCTGAGTCCGATGGGCGGTGGTGGACGTCAAAGGTTTTAGAATGACAGACAACAATCAGATTATTTCAGTCCGACATCTCGTCAAGACGTACGAGATGGGCGATATTGAAGTGCACGCGCTGCGGGGCGTTTCGATCGGTGTCCATCGGGGAGAGTTCGTGGCCATCATGGGCGCGTCCGGATCCGGTAAATCGACCTTCATGAATATTATCGGATGTCTTGATGTCCCGACTAAAGGCGAATACTCCCTGGACGGCGTCAACGTCGGGCTGCTCAGCAGAGACAAGCTCGCGGGGATTCGCAATCAAAAGATTGGATTCGTTTTTCAGGGATTCAACCTTCTCTCCCGTACCTCGGCGTTGGAAAATGTCGAGCTGCCGATGTTCTACCGTTCTATCTCCAACAAGCTACGGCGAGAAAAGGCGATGGAGGCGTTGCGCGTTGTTGGTCTGGCGGACCGATGGCACCATATGCCCAATCAGCTTTCCGGCGGTCAACAGCAGCGTGTCGCGATCGCCCGCGCGTTGGTGAACGATCCCTCCATTATTCTTGCCGACGAGCCAACGGGAAATCTTGATAGCCGCACAAGCGTCGAAGTGATGGAGATTTTTCAAAAGTTGAATGACCACGGCATCACTATCCTTCTTATTACTCATGAGAACGATATAGCGGAGTTCGCGAAGCGCAACGTAGTATTTAAAGACGGAAGAGTGAAAAGAGATTTCTCAGCCGAACGTCGCAGGAATGCGACCGAACAATTGAAGGTGATGCCGCAGATTTCCGACGAAGAAGAGGAAGAAGCCGCATGAACGTATTCAATATTATGAAAGTATCGATGCGTTCGCTCGGGCGCAACAAGCTCCGGTCGTTTTTGACCATGCTCGGGATTATTATCGGCGTGGGCGCAGTTATCGCAATGATGGCTGTCGGAGAAGGAGCGCAGTTCAATATTCAGCAACAGATCGCCACGCTCGGAACGAACGTGCTCTTGATTTTCCCCGGGTCCTCGAATCAGGGTGGTGTAAGGACCGGGCTTGGAACGATGACGTCGCTTACGGCGGAAGACCTTACTGCAATTCAGACGCAGTGCCCCTCGGTCGGGATGGCCGCACCGGTTATAACTTCCGGCGGACAGCTGGTGTTCGGCGAACAGAATTGGGGCACAAGAATTACCGGTTCCAATCCGGACTACTTCACCATTCGGAGTTGGCCTCTGTCGAGCGGTCAGCCATTTACCGAAATGGACATACGAAGCGCAACGAAGGTCTGCGTGCTCGGCCAGACCGTTGTCGACAATCTTTTCAAAGGTTCGGATCCGATCGGTACAGTGATCAGGATAAAGAAGATGCCGTTCAAGGTCGTCGGCGTTCTCTCGCCGAAGGGACAATCGGCACAGGGAGCTGACCAGGATGACATTGTCATAGCGCCGTACACAACGGTGCAGAAAAAAATGATGGGCGTAGGACATCTCGGGATCATCATGGTTTCCGCGGTCAGCGACAAGTCGATGGACGATGCACAAA
>JAGVPT010000007.1 GCA_020052095.1 Bacteroidota bacterium
CACGTGGTTGATTGCAATATACTACTCGCGCTGCCAATTTTCATCCGGGGTGGTGAACCCCCGGATTCATGACCGCTGATGTTACGCAAAAACTGAGAACCGTTCGTGCTGAGCAAGGCGCAGAAAGAATATTTCAGTCATCCTTCGACGCATCCTGCAAAAAACACAGGATTTGCCCAGGATGAACATTTTTCTGCGCCGCGTCGAAGCATAGTATGACCAAAAATAATTACCTGCGTAACATGAGTCCGTAATATTGTTTTTGGAGGTTGAATGCCCTGATGACCGAGGCGTTTAGCGGATTCAGCTCGTAAAGCACCTGGGTGAAGCTCGTCACGAAGAGCCTGCCGTTCGCTCCATCCATCCCTCCGCCGATCGGTACGGGGGCATAGAACGAATCGATGCGAACGCCATTCTGAGGATTGAGCACAAAGATTGAATTGGTGCCGTACCCCAACACGTAGAGTTTATCGTTTACATACGCCAGACCGTCGACGCTCGCAGTCGGAACCGGAAAGCTCCGCAGCACCGCGCCAGTCAAGGGGTCGAGGACATAAATGAATGGGGCTGAATAGACGTCCTCGATGAACAACTCCTTCCCCGAATAGGCCAATCCTGTAGGCCCTTGAGACGTAACTGGGGAGGGAAGCGTCGCAGTTATCGACTTTGTCTTAAGATCGACGACATAGATCGATGAACCGTGAGCTGCGTAGATCACTCCCCCGCCGGATCCGCTCCCTGAGACAAACTCATCTGAGACCTTCACAGTCAACGGCGCCTCCCCGTTGTTGAAGATTTTGAACGAAGTTTTCAGGGTGTCGGAGCCTTTCATCGATTGCGTAAAGGAAGTGACGCTCGTCTGGATATTCGGGGCGACGAGCGCAACTCCGCTAAGTTTGACTGTGAGCGGAGAGGTCGTCGTGTTGGAGAGTATGTTGAACGTCTTCGTCGAATGCCCCGTCACGCGCGGATGGAACTCGATCCTGATAGAGGTGCTCATCGTCGGCGCGAGGGAGTACGAGGAGTCGAGCGCAACGAAGACCGAATCCTGCAACTGGACGGTGCCGGTGAGCAGGTCTGTCCCGGTGTTGGTGATGACGAGGTCCAGACGTTTCTTGTAGCCGTTGTACACCTGGCCGAAGTTCAGGGAATCCTTGGAGAGAGATATCTTCGGGATACCCGTCAGCGTGAGTCTAAAGGGCTTCTCGACGCGCGGCTTCAACGGATCGTTGCTGGACACGGTGACGACAGCTTTGTACTTTCCGCCGAACATATCCTTGGTCTTCACTTTGAGAGAAACCTGCGTGCTTCCGCCCGGAGGAACTGAGCCGGAGTCTGGGACGCTCGCGAGCCACGCCGCGTCGGGCAGGATCGTCGCATGTCCTTTGTCGGGAGCCCAATCCGTGACGAATGAAATATTTCCCGATACCGCGACAAAATCCATCCGCCCATCGTCACCGCCAAGCAGAGAGAGCGGTAAGGAGTAGCTCGCCTCTTGGTTCTGGATGAACAGTGGAAACCGTTTGATGGGATTAAACGAGCTGTCTACGACAACAGCGGAATCTCCAAAGAAAGGCTTGAAAAAATAGATGTAGTATTCACTTCCAACATCGTGATACGTTGCCGTATCGACTCGCCCCGTAGTACGTTTCTGGTCGATATCGAGCGCGAGGATTCCCAGCGCTGAATCGGCTTTCGTAGATGGGCTGAAGACGAACGAGAACTGCAGGTTCCCTCCCGCGCTCGAGCCGTGAATCTCTGCAATGTCCACCGTGCCCCCGTCGCCAATGGGGTCTTTGACGAGAAGAGGAAGCGTTGAGCTGGTTATGGATGATTGGCTGAAGTATCCTATTGCCGCTTCCGGTGCTCGATATGCGCCCATCTTCTCCGACAAGGACATCAGAAACTTCGAAACGCCGTAGCTCTTCCCTTCCGCACGGGATAATGAGTACCCCGACGATCGAGCAACACTGCCCGACAATGGGGCCTCTTCCCTGTCAATCACCTTGAAGGTGAGCGGCCCGAGTCCGGCGCTGTTGTCGATGTTCATCTGAACAGTAGAGCTGTCTCCCACATTCAATGCCACGGAGAACGAATCTGGTTGTACCACGATCTTCGGCGGATGTGCCGCTGTGCCGACAATTTTTACGAGAGTCATCGAATCGGGGTCGTTGCTGAAGATCGAGAGCGTTGCGGATTTCACCCCCGGAGAGGAAGGGTTAAATCGAACGGGGAGATTCTTTGAGGTCATGCTTGGCACTGCAAAGAGCGTCGGGCCGACCACAGAGAACTCCGGATTACTGCTCGTGATATTTAGGACAACAAGATGCTCGGAACCCGTGTTCTTCAACGGAACAACAAAGGTATCCGCGACCCCGACGAACGTCGTCCTAATCGTGTTAAAGGAATCCGGAACCACAAGGTTCGGAGTGGCTGCGATGTGGAGTCTGAACGGAATCACTTTCAGGCTGTTTTGCGGGTCGTTGCTCGCAACCTCGACGGTATATCGAAAATTGCCCGGCGGGAGGTTCTTTGCGTCGATCTTGACCGTGACGTGCTGTGAATCATTCGGGGCAACAGTGCCGGATCCGGGATCCGCGGCAAGCAGATTTTTTCCCGTTACGAGCCAGTCGATGGCTTGATTCGACAAGAGACGGGCATCGCCGATCGCAAAGCTGAAATCACCGCACACTTCGTTGCCGGCGACGAGCACGCGTCCCGACCCGAGGCGGGAGATTCCGATATGCACATGCGAAGCCGTATCATAGACGAGAGGCTGGGCGCCACCGCTGAGGGTTAAATGTCCGCCGTACGCCGCGGCGTAGACCGAATCAACGTCGGCTGTGATCACGTGCGGAACAATATTCCTCAACACCGCATCGAAGTAGGTCCCGTAGGAGACGTCTGAGATCCCCGTCCCTGTCAGGAGCGAGTTGATCATCGGCATCGACTGGAAGTCGTCCCCCTGGAGGAGCAATCCTTTACCGGTCTGAAGCCAGCTACGAATGAGATCGATCTCCGACGTTGAAATATAGGAGATAAAATCATCGATGACCAGCACGTCAAGACTCTGCAATGCTGCAGAGGTGATGGGTGAGAATATCGAGACAACGGTCGCTCCTCGCAACTGTAGGTCACCCGTCAGCACGGCATTGGTTGATCTGTTCGTGAACCCAATGTGCTTTCCGGAAAGATCGGTCAACGATGCGGTAAGTCCCCGAACAATTCTCGGAACGCTGTTCTCACCAATTCGTGCGGCCGAGTTCTCTCCCCGTTCGGCGAAGGGAAGTGAGACAGCCGATGAGGGAAGGGTAAAGAGCATCTGCTGAGAGGTATCGCTCCCGTCTGCGCTCCAATGTAATGCGCCGAGTCCGGTATTCTGTATGGTCATCATCCGGGTGGTGCTGTCTCCTTCGTTCAGGGGCACGTCGAAGGAATCCGGCTTCACCACCATTGCCGGCGTATAGTCCGCAGTACCAACAAAATGCACTCGTTTCACCGAGTCGACCGCATTACTAAGAATTGTGAGCGTCGCCTGTATTGGTCCGATTGAGGTCGGCGTTACTACCACACCCACCTTTTTCGTTAAACCCTGTACCAGCGTGAACGATGTTGGACCTACTATCCCGAACTCCGGATTATCGAGCGTCATATTCGATACCGTGAGGACATCCCTACCGTTGTTCAGTACCGAAACAGTTATTGTATCCGAATACCCAAGGAACACATTTGTAAGTTTCACCGTGTCCGGTACGACGATGTTTGCTTTCATTTCAAACGTACCGACATGCACAAATAGTTGCACTGGCGAATACCACCAATAACTTGGTGAAGGAAAACCGAACGAACCTAAATAAACACTATCGCCCGCTGAACTGAACGCCATAGCACGCGGACGAGTGTTGTACGTGTCCATTACGTTCATCCATATGATGGTGTCGACGACTTGCTTTCCCACGGGATCATACGCATACCACGTGTGAGGCATCCAGTTTGTATACACACCCGGGTATCGGTTCGGCATATCGTTTCCGGATCCGGCACTTACCCAGATGTAATTTGTTTTGGGGTGACGAGCGAACGATTCGCAATCAAAACCTTTGAGAATTGTATCGGCGAGAACATACGGACCGAGAACCCCATTCGTACTGTGGTACCACTGCACTGCGTGGAGCGTGTAACCGGCATAATAGACATCCTTGCCGTCTTTGGAGACAGCCATACTTCGAGAGTATCCATTGGCAACATCGGTCACGTTCCCCAAATAATTGAAATCTTTATCAAATATTTTCAAAGGATTTCCGGGCAATACCGTTCCGATAACAATGTCACCGTCGCCATCCACCGCCGGAGCGGTCAGAGCAATGTTTGGGAAGGGCTGCACTTTCTTCAATACCGTACCGGTTTTGTAATCGATCCGGTACAGAGCATCGAACACCGACGCCAGAATATTCCCTTGGTGGTCTCGAGCCAGACCTCGGTTTGTAACGGCGCGGTTGGTGGGTGTTACAAACAGCGTATCATGGATTCCGGCTCCGGTGAGTATAGTGATCGGCGAGAACGAAACGTTGTTCCCATTTTTATCAAATATATAGACCGCACGAACAGGTGTTTTAATTCCATTCGCCTCTTGTACGCTGTCACCAGGCATAGGGTTCCAGAATTGAACCCAGAGTTTCCCATCCGGATCAACAGCCAGACCGTGAACCGTGTTGCCTTGCGTTACGCTTGTGTCAGGAAATGCTTTGATGAACTGCCACTGGTCAGCACGAAGTTGTAGGTGAGAAAACAGTAGTACTGCTGACACCACGGCAATGCCAATACCTCTGGACTTTGATCCCATGACACCCTCCTTTGAAGAGATTTAGTATTCTCCGACATCCACGATAACGAAGAACCATGAATTTGGTTTATTGAATTATGTACTTATGGCTATATGGATGGACTTGTTTCATATTCATAATCAGTAGTGTCCGGTTATTCATTCCTCTAAATCCTGTAAGTTGTTTGCTGACTAGGGCTAAAAAGAAAAAACACTTTTATCGATTTCAAATTTGTTTAATGGATTGGAGCGTTCCATCTCTTCATTTTTCTCAGCAATAATGCGTTGGCACGAATGTTGAGCCGAGGTTTAACCGGACACTACTGATTCATAATCGGTAATAGATGGTTTCCTGTCGTCATAAAAATGTCACAGTTCGGTCAATATTTCTACGCGGATGAGAGTCAACTTACTATTTCATCAGCATCACGAGCAAGAACAACCTTAGCATTCCTGTTGTAAGTGCCTCCTGAAATACACGAATAAAGAATTCTTCAGTCACTCCGAATATAAGCCTCAACATCACCAATGGCTATGACGCGTTTATGCCATTTTTAGATCTTGGCTTGTTGCCCGACGCACGGCCATCATCCGCTCCTTAAAAACACAAAAACCCTAATCATCGCATTCGGGAATCCGGGGATTTCATTTTCTTCCCAGCCGTTCCCGCCCGTCCCCCGGCGAGTCGAATGCGAGAATGTAGCCTTAATCGATAGGAGAATCAAGCTGGAAAAAGGCACTGCAGGCATTGCTGGCCTTTGGTGTTCTCTTCCATCCTGGCCGGAATCAATTACGTCCTCGCGATAAACAGACTCAACCCAATCGCCCTGGCATCCTCCACACGCAGTCCCAGCTCAGTCGCCGCGGCAACGATTTCAGCAGAATCCCGCATCGACTGAATCATGACATCTTTAAGATTGTCCGGCTCCGGGTCCGAAGAAGATACTTTCCCAATAATCGATACCTGAAGATCAGTCGTGCTATGACTCTGAATATATCAACTGATGTTACGCAGAGTTTAAAGGCCTTACCACTAAGGCACGAGACACAAAGACTTTCAAAGGAAAGCATCGTTTTGTAAGGTCCCGTAACTCAGCGAAATATAGGACATGATTTGCCAGAAAGTCCAAGTACCACCCCTTTTTCCCCTCCTCAAGAGGAGGGGACGTAGCGCTTTTACGACTGTGCAAGACTTCTATTGCGTTCTCTCAAAAAGTACACGTGCAATCCCCCTCCTTACATAAGGAGGGGGCAGGGGGGTGGTCGCCCCGAAGGCTGAGTAGTTACAATGTCCCTTAATAAAAAAGGTTGCTTTTCTTAGTGACTTTGTGACTTCTGCCAACCCAAAGGGTTCCTTCAGAA
>JAGVPT010000159.1 GCA_020052095.1 Bacteroidota bacterium
AGTCTGCTCTAAAAAGGCATTTTTGAGAAAATAATTGTCCAATTTAAACTGGATTCGATATCTAAAAATTGAAATTAGACCTTTTTAGATTCGACTCAATCTTGTAATCCTGTAATTCAAACGGCTACCTCAAACCGGATCGGCTCATCACATTCATAGCCGAGTAACGTCAAGTCTTCGAATTGCAGCTGGTCGAGCGGTTTTTTTGCGATGAGAAGTTTCGGGCGGGACTTCGGCGAACGCTTCAGTTGTTCTTTCAATCCGTCAATATGGTTCACATAAATATGAGCATCGACAATCGTATGGCTGAAGTAACCGACCTCGAGTCCGACTTCCTGCGCAATCGCTTGAGTCAGGAGAGAGTATGCCGCGATGTTGAATGGAATGCCAAGCGCGATATCTCCTGAACGCTGCGTAAGATGGCAATTCAATTTGTTCTCCATTACGTTGAACACAAACGAGTAGTGGCACGGCGGCAGTTTGCTGTGCAACGCGTTTCCCGGCTCCCACGCACTTACCACCATGCGGCGGGAATTCGGAGTCGTTTTCAAGAGATGAATCACTTCGGCTATTTGGTCTACTTCTTTCACTTCGTACTTTCCGGTAGCCGGATTCAATTGCGCACTGGGGAATCGGCGCCAATAGCGGCCGTACGCTGTTTCGAGATTTCCGTTCTCGTCTGCCCAGGCGTCCCAGATCTTTGTGTGTGTGCGAAGATTTCTGATGTGATCGTCACCTGAGATATACCAAAGCATTTCGTAGAAGAGAGACTTTGTCTGCATTTTCTTCGTCGTCAACAACGGATAACCTTCACTCAGATCGATCGTGTAATGCTCGGCAAAACATGTGAGCGTGTCTACTCCCGTCCGATTTTTCTTCAACACACCTTTGGACAGAACGCGGTCGACAAGGTCAAGATATTCTCTCATTACTTCTCCGAGTTGTAACAACACGCTGTAATTGCACAATCATAGATACTTTCCCCTTGAAAATCAAGCTCCGCCCGTCGACGGAGCTTTTGTCAGCATCGTCACCGTAGGATCAGTCGGGAAGAAAATTCATCAATCTCTCATAGAGATCGTGGACGGCGAGGTACGATTTCTTGAGCTCTGCATCCGTGCCGCTTTTCGCATCGCCCTTGTACTTCACAAGTGCATCTGAGAAGCTCTGCAATGTTCTCTCATACTCGGCCGTTTTCTCGATGTCTTTCGGAATTCCAAGATTCACGATCGCCTCCCCCTTCTCAACAAGCAATTTTGACTTCTCGCGGATCTTCTTAAAATCCTTAGCCGGAAGAGCTTTGTGCTGCAACGGCCGAAGCACACTATGGAAGGCTTCAAATTCCGCCTTGCCGAATTCCATTTTTATTTCCTTTTTTTCCATCTTTTGTTCTTCCTGAGCAGTAAGGATAAATGAATAGCTGAACAGCAATACGAGACCAAACATCCAGGCCATCTTTTTCATAGACTTCTCCTTTTTCCGATTGATGATTGATGATTGTTTATTGTTAGTGCGTTACAGCCACTCCCGCTGCAAAAATTCCCAACTTCCAGTTCCCGAATTACAGGGTTCGTTGAGATATCAATAATTGCGACAGTCCCAGTTCTGTTCCCCCCAGCAGTCGGATGGTGCGGCTTGTCGGATCCATCCAGATTTTCGCAAGATACAGAGGCGTACATCCCGTCCCGCGAAATAGCCACTCCGTGCGGCTCCACACCGACGTTCAGTATCGTCGTCACCACCGCGTGGTCGGATGTTCGAATCACTGAGACCGAATTTGAATTCCGATTTGCAACGTAGATGAAGTTTCTATCCGGCGTCATATCAAGGATGAGGGGCCGCTGTCCGACTTTGATTGAATCTAGAACCTTCAACGAAGTCGGATTAATCACTCGCACTTCATTCGAAGCCGCGCAAGTCACAAACGCGAATCTGCTATCCAAAGAAACCACAGATTGATATGGCTGGAATTTCGGTGCGGAATTCGGAAATGATTGAAATTAATATACATAAAGAGGTCTTTGTGCGCAAATTGACCCGCGATGGTAGTGATGCCATCACTCTGTGCGGCTTAGACAAGAAAGTCATGGCATCACAGCCCCTACAGAGTGCACTTCCATTTGTTTGGATTGTTTGCCCTTTCGAGCTTTTTGCCGTATCTTTTTCGGAGACACAAGAATTCTGTCGAGCTTCACTGCGAAATCCCGTGCCATGGGATTCTGAAAAGAACAAACCGAATTATCTGCAAGAAAGTGACCATCATGGCTGACAACGAAAACCTTATCCAATCATTGCAGACGAGCTGGAAAAAAGAAAAAGCCGGCGCGGAAACGTATCGCGCGCTCGCATCGCGAGAGACGGACGAGAAACAGAGATCAATTCTCCTGAAACTCGCCGAGGCTGAAGATCTCCATGCCAAAAAATGGGAAGCACGGCTGAAAGATCTCGGCGCTGCGGCACCAGCAAGAATCGAGTCTTCATTTGAGAAAATGCGCCGTTGGCTCCTAGTGCGCAGCGGAACGGCGAATGCGGTGCAACGCCTGGAGGAACAGGAAGATCGTGACACGGATCGGTACGAGGCGGAAGCAACGCTCGCAACGAGTCCGGACGACAAGGCAGCGATGAACGAAATCAAAAAGGAAGAAAAGGTTCACGCAAAGGTCCTGCAATCGATGAATAGCAACGAGCACCCGCAGGCAAGACTGGATTCGATCTTCAAACGCGAAAAGTGGCACGCCGGACATTCGGGAGGATGGATTGGCCAGGCCGTCTACGGGGCAAACGACGGACTCGGCGCAGTCTTCGGAATTGTTACCGGGATGGCGGGCTACTCCGGCGGAAGCCATGTTGTCTGGGTCGCGGGAGTCGCCGGTACACTTGCGAGTGCACTTTCGATGGGATCGGGCGCATATCTTTCGAGGAAATCTGAACGGGAAGTCTACGAAGCAGAGTTAGAACGAGAGCGAAAAGAAATCGAAGAAAATCCCGAAGAAGAAAAGCAGGAATTGGAATTGTTTTATCAGTTGAAAGGGTTTACCGCGACCGAAGCATCCATGATGGCGCAACGATTAACCGAAAACCCGGATCAGTTCTTGAAAACGCTCGCCCACGAAGAATTGGGACTCTCATCATCTTCATTCCCCAATCCCGTGAAGGAAGCATTCTCCGCCACAGCCGCAACAGCCGTCGGAGGAATCATCCCCGTGATCCCCTTCATCTTCTATTCCGGTACATTGGCAATCGTACTCAGTCTTGTCATTAGCACGATTGCGCATTTTTTGGTCGGCGTGTTGAAGACAATCGTCACCGGGCGAAGTTGGTGGCGCAGCGGGATGGAAATGACGTTGGTGGGATTGCTCACGGCAGCTATCGCATACGCCGTCGGCATGTTTCTGAGTCCTTAGTCCTTGGTCCTTGGTCCTTGGTCCTGGGTCCTGGGTCCTGAGTCCTGAGTTCCTAATTCTTAATTCATAATTCTTAATTCATAATTCAACATGCCTCGTCAGCACAACGCAGTCATCGTCGACGCTCTCCGCACTCCCGTCGGAAAATACGGCGGAGCTCTCAAAGACGTTCGCGTCGATGACATGAGCGCACTCATCCTTCGCACTTTGGTTGAGCGAACGAAACTTGACCCGGCACTTATCGAAGATGTTTTTTGGGGATGCGCCAATCAAGCGGGTGAAGACAACCGCAACCTCGCACGTATGGCTGCCTTACTCGCGGGATTTCCGCAGTCGGTCCCCGGCACAACAATCAATCGGTTGTGCGGCTCTTCTCTCGAAGCTATCATCCAGGGCGCACGAGCGATCTGGTCCGGAGAGAACCAGGTTGTCATCGCCGGCGGTGCCGAAAGTATGACCCGGGCGCCGTACGTATTTTCAAAGAACGTCTCCGGCAGTGCGTTGCACGGAAATCTCACGGCATACGACACCTCACTCGGCTGGCGATTTCCTAATCCGAAAATGGAGAAGATCATTCCCCTCGAGAGCATGGGCGAAACAGCGGAAAATGTTGCAGAAAAATATTTGGTGAAGAGGAGCGATCAGGATGAATTCGCTCTGAATAGTCATCGAAAGGCTGTTGCCGCACGGAGTAGACTCGCTGAAGAAATAGTCACCGTGGAAGTCCCAACGAAAAACGGCTCCATAAAAATCTCTGCCGATGAAGGGCCGCGTGAAGACACTTCTATAGAAAGACTCTCCAAGCTCAAGCCCGCATTCAGAGAAAACGGATCGGTTACGGCTGGTAATTCGTCGTCGTTGAACGATGGCGCTGCGGGACTCATCATGATGTCGGAAGAAAAGGCGAATGCTTTCGGATTGAAACCGCTCGCGAGAATAATTTCGAGCGGAGTCGCCGGAGTTGACCCGCGATGTATGGGCATCGGTCCGGTCCCGGCCACTCAAAAGGCGCTTCAGAAAGCGAATATCAAGACAAGCGATATCGGATTGATTGAACTGAACGAAGCATTCGCCGCCCAGTCGATCGCTGTCATTCGAGAATTGAAATTGGATGGCTCACTTGTCAACGTGAACGGAGGCGCAATCGCACTCGGGCATCCCCTCGGATGCAGCGGCGCGCGGATCATGACAACGCTCGTTCACGAAATGCGCCGCCGCGACGTTCGCTTCGGACTTGCAACGATGTGCATCGGAGTGGGACAAGGAATTGCGGTTGTCGTGGAGAAGGGGTGAGGTTGGAAGGATGAATTAGGAATTAAGAATTATGAAGGGGGAAGCATGAGGGGGGGGAAGTGGAAAATCTGGTATCGCGAACGAAGAAATTTGCGCTACGGGTAATTCGATTATACAGTTCGTTGCCAAAACAGACTCTTGCACAAGTTCTTGGCAAGCAGGTATTGAGATCGGGAACCTCGGTTGGCGCGAACTACGAGAAGCATTCCGGGCGCATTCGTCAGCAAAATTTGTAGCCAAGATGGGAGATTGCGTGAAGGAATTGGAGGAGACTTCTTATTGGTTTGAGCTTCTCCTTGACACAAATCTAATAACGACCGAGAGGCTGCATCCATTGCAGGATGAATGCAATCAATTGCTCTCAATCTTCGTGTCCATCATCAAACGCAAGAAAAGAAATTCATAATTCCTAATTCATGATTCTTCCTTATGAAAGAATACGCCCTTTACATCAACGGCTCCTTCGTCGACTCCGACACGCTCCAGTCCTTCGCCTCCCTCAACCCGTACAACCAGGAGACAGTCGCGCGAATAGCGCGCGCCGGCGTCGCCGATACGCAAAACGCGATTCGCGCGGCACGCAAAGCATTCGACGATGGTCCGTGGCCGCGAATGCCCCTCACCGAACGAGCCGCGTTCCTGAAAGCCATTTCAGACAAGATCAACGAACGGGCGAAGGAGTTGATTGCGCTGGAGGTGGACGATTCCGGCTCGACACTCCGCAAAGCGAAGGAAGATATTTTCCTGAGTGCGCGGTGCATGAATTATTTTTCAAAGCTGGCAGCGAACGAGCTGACCGAGAATATCGAGGGACTGTCTAAGCCCGGCTTCTCCCAGAATTTGATTGTGCACGAGCCGATCGGAGTGGTTGCCGCGATTATTCCCTGGAATTTCCCGCTGAAGATGGCGGTGTGGAAACTCGGTCCTGCACTCGCTGCGGGGAACACGATTGTGCTGAAACCATCCGAACTGACGCCGTGCACCGCAATGGAACTGGCAAAGATCTGCCACGAAGTTGGAATTCCGAAGGGAGTCGTGAATATCATCCCCGGATTTGGGGAAGATGTCGGGGAAGAGCTGGCGAAAAATCCGATGGTGGATAAAGTTTCTTTCACGGGTTCGACAGTCGTTGGCCGGCGGGTTATGTCGCTTGCTTCCTCTTCGCTCAAGAAATGCACTCTTGAATGTGGTGGCAAATCGGCTAACATTGTCCTGGACGACGCCGATTTGAATCTCGCGATAGACGGCGCGATGTACGCGATCTTTTATCATGCGGGACAATGCTGTGAAGCCGGAAGCCGGCTTCTCCTACCGGAAACAATTCACGACGATTTTGTCGGGAAGCTTGTTGCGAAAACTGCAAAAATAAAACTCGGCGATCCTAAACTAGAAACCACCGATATGGGACCGGTGATTTCGAAGAAACAACAGGATAGGATTCTCGGATATATAGCTAAAGGAAAATCAGAAAACGGAACGCTGTCGTCGGGCGGCGGGATCCCCTCCTCCCTTGAATTGAAAAACGGATTCTTCGTAGAGCCGACGATCTTCACAAACGTTGAGAACAAATCGACGATCGCGCAGGAGGAAATTTTCGGTCCCGTCCTCTCTGTGATCAAATATAAAACGACAGTCGACGCTGTCCGGATTGCAAACGATTCAACGTACGGACTCGGCGCCGGCGTTTGGTCATCGGACAAAGTAAAAGCACTGAGCATCGCCAGACGGTTACGAGCAGGAACGGTTTGGATCAACGAATGGCACTTGATTTCCGAAAAAGCGCCGTTCGGCGGATATAAACAGAGCGGCGTCGGCCGCGAGTTTGGTGTGGATGGACTGAAGGAGTACACCGAGACAAAGCACCTCCACATCGACGAAGTCGGCTCGCGCGAAAAGAAATTCTGGTACGACACGGTTGTGCCGAAAGAGTGACGCTGCGGGGGAATCATGGAGTATGCAGTATGGAGTAGGAAGTAAGCTGTGAGACAAAAGAAATAAATTCGTAATCACGTTTCACGTCTCAATGCTAGATCTCGACTTAAAACTCAAAACTTTTCACTTTTAACTTTCAACTCTCACCACTTACGCGGAGCAACCATGGACCACACACTTGTCACAACAAACTTCCAACTCGACGGATACAAGATCACAAAAAACCTCGGCGTCGTTCGGGGGATCGTCGTTCGTTCGCGATCGTTGATCGGCAATATCGGAGCTGGATTTCAAATCCTCTTCGGTGGAAATATCACCCTCTATACGAATTTGTGCGAGCAAACACGTCGCGATGCGTTCGAGGTGATGATCCAACATGCCGCGCAACTCGGCGCAAATTCCGTCATAGGCTTCCGTTACGACGCTACAGAGATTATGGCCGGCGTAAGTGAAGTGCTCGCCTATGGAACGGCGTGTGTAGTGGAAAAAGTGTAATAAAGTTGTTATTTTAGATGTAGTTTTTCACTTTCAGAATAAGCTGCTTTTTCTCTTCCGCTGAAAGGGGGCTGTATGATCGCGAACTTGTGTTTCTCCGTTATAGTTACATTCTCTTTCGTTGCTCTTCCCTCCCTCATTGCTCAACAGCGTGTCCTTCTCCGCATAAACAAAGATGGGCAACAAGAGGCGATTTCCATTCGCAAAGGCGAACGTACGGAAGATGTTCTTTCGCGCTTGGATAAAATGGCTCCTGATACTCGTGCTTCTGGTCCCAGAGACTCCATTTTCAATTTCGGTCCAAACGGCGCGACGAATTTTATCGCCAGCCATCAGGACGTGATGTTCCAGTGGTTTGATCCACAGGCAAGCGGACTAGTCCTTGAGTTCGGTTGGAGAAACGGCGCTGACCTCGGGACCATCAAAAAGTCTACTATCCGGGCATGGCAAGGAGACAAACGACTTACGTCCCTACCCTCGAATGCAATGTCTACAAGTGGGACGGGCTTACCGGGAAATATGGGTTACTATAAAAAATCTGACGATGGCGATGGTCTGAAGACGCCCTTCAGGGATGATGCAACGGATACGAATTTTGTCGGCGGCAAAGGTGACTCCCTTACGACTCGCTTCGATCCACTCGGGAAAGAAGCCAAATGGTTACTAGGCGGGCGACAATTTTCCCTCGTGCCGGACGCGTGGCAGTCCTTCAAGCTCCTTGACTTCGGTGATTCAATGGTGTTTGCCGCCCATCAACCGTTCGGCTTCACGAAGCAAAACGACACTAAATTTAGTGACCTCGGCGGATCAATAGACGACGTGAACCAGTTGATCGCTGCAAACGGAGTCGATGCATATCCTTTTCATTCCATCAAATTCTATGAAGGAAAACCGGCCAGCAATTATGGGTGGCAAATCCGTGACTATGAATGGAATATGTATGTAATTGTCACGTACACTACGTGTCGCCCCCCGAAGATCACATACACCCAATTGCGCACAACATTGAAGACGACGCCAAGAAAAGTAAGCGCGACCATTTACGGTTATGACTGTGACGGGCTGACTGAGATAAGCTCTGTCGACCTATTCAATAAAATGAACAGCGGTGCGTATATCCAGTCTCCAATGACGGGGACTGCACCGAACTACACAGGAACCGTCCCCGGCGCAAATCCTGGTGACACGGTAACGTATTACATTACCGCAACCTTCTCAAGTAATTCAACTTTAAGAACAGTTAACACAATGTATACTATTTTCAAACCGACGAAAAATGTTCTGTATCTCTGGAACGGCCGGAGTGTTCCAGCGGGCTTTGCTTCACCTACCGTCCTGGCAAGATATGGTATGATGTTGGATAGCACAAATGAAAAAGTGTACTATGATGTTTGGGATGTTAAAAAGTATGGTACCGATGATATCCCAACCTTGCTGCCATATTATGATCACGTCGTCGAATCGACGGGAGATGGTGGGTATGCCGACTTAACAATGTTCGCCGGTGGATGGCTGGCTAAAGGTACACTGGTAAAGCCGAAATCATGGTTCTGGTCCGATCAGGACCACGGATTCATCAGCAACTTTGATGATACAACATTTTCTGATACTGACCCTCATGCAAAATACTTTGGCGTAAAATCGCTCATTAATCAGGATTATCCGTACTCAGCAAACGGGAACGCTAGTCTGACGAAGCCGTGGCAGTTGGATCTCGTTGCCAAAACCGATGATGCGTTCGGCTATATCGATACAAAGATGGCAAAGGACACAGTAACCTATTGGTACGATCCGAATTATGAAATGCCGCCGTTCCTGAACTGGATGGATCAATTTGTCCCAACAGCCGGTGCTGTCACGCTTTTCAAGGACAAGAAAACCAACACCATCATCAACGGAGTACGGAACACCGCAGCAGACAGGTCGTGGTATACCGTGTGGCTTGCGTTCGATTACCTCTCCACAGATTTCCGCAGTGATACTTCAAGGGCAAAATACGCTACGCCTCGCGCCGACCCCAAGTATAAGTGGATTCTTGACGTTGGGAATCCAATTCGGGAATTCGTTCTACCGAAATTGATAGTGGGTAATTCTAAGATGGATGTGGCGGTGTCAAGTAAGTTCTCATTGCAGCAAAACTTCCCAAACCCGTTTAACCCCGTTACAGTGATCAGTTATCAGTTAGCAGTAAACAGTTTTGCCACGGTGAGGGTGTATGATCTCCTCGGCCGGGAAGTTGTGACGCTGATGAACGAGGAGAAGTCCGCTGGGAGTTACACGGTACAATGGGACGCGACACATATTGCCAGTGGCGTCTATTTCTACAGATTGCAGGCCGGCGCATTCTCCGACACAAAAAAACTCTTGCTCTTGAGGTGAAATCTACTAGTTTTTTAGTGCAAGGATGAATTAGGAATGAGGAATTGTCAGAAATCAAAATGCTTTCTGACCAGCAGCTATAAATATCTGTTCTTCATAATTCTTAATTCCTAATTCATCCTTCCTCCTTCAACTTTTTCGTTCATCTACTACTCATATAACCAGGAAACTCGCATGGACATTCAAAATAGAACTGTTTTAGTCCTCGGCGGCTGGGGACTTGTTGGATCCGCTGTCTGCCGCTCGCTGATGGATGAGCATCCGAAAAGCATCATTATCACATCGCTGAAGGAATCCGAGGCCAAGGAAGCGGTCGCGCAGATGAAAAGCGAGTATCCGAAAGCCGGTAAGAATTTTTTCCTCCCCTGGTGGGGAAACATCTTTACGCGGCACGAGATGAAAGACATCAACCGCGAAGACATCCTGAACAATTCGAAATTTCGCGCAATGTACATCGACGATATCGTTGACGAGCTCACGGAACCGGTCCTTCATCGCTCGGCGCTGTTTCAGCTTCTCAACCACTACAAGCCGGAAATCGTTATCGATTGCATCAACTCGGCGACGGCAATTGCGTACCAGGATCTTTTCCAGAGCGCACGCGATGTGATGAAACAGTTGAAGAATGCGAAACCATCCAATCAGGACGCCCTGCACGAAACCATCGAGCGGCTCCTCTGCACTCTCTACGTTCCGCAACTGATCCGACACGTGCAAATTTTCTACAAATCGATGAAGCAGGCCGGAACAACTATTTATGTCAAGATCGGAACCAGCGGCACCGGCGGTATGGGATTGAATATTCCGTACACCCACAGTGAAGAAAAGCCCTCGCGCGTTCTGTTGAGCAAGTCCGCAGTCGCCGGGGCGCATACGCTTCTCCTCTTCCTGATGGGACGGACGCCCGATGCACCGATCACGAAAGAAATTAAACCGACCGGCGCGATTGCCTGGAAAAAAATCGGCTTCGGACAGATTGCCAAGCGCGGGAAGCCGATCGAACTGTACGATTGTCCCCCCGAAAAGGGAATTACATTGCACGATACATTCACCATTAGAGCAAACGAGGGTGTTGCTTCGCCGACACATCAATTGCTGCAATCGGTTTTCATCGATACCGGAGAGAACGGGATTTTTTCTCGTGGAGAATTCGAAGCGATCTCCACTCCAGGACAAATGGAGTATGTGACGCCCGAAGAGATCGCGCAGGATGTCATCTACGAGATCAAGGGAGGCAACACCGGGCACGATATTATCAACGCCCTGGACAATGCGACGCTTGAACCGACCTATCGCGCCGGCTTCATGTTCAACAGCGCGTTGGAAAAAATGAAGGCGCTGGAGAAGGAGCATAACGTCGACAGCGTTGCATTTGAAATACTTGGGCCGCCTCGGCTTTCAAAGCTCCTTTACGAAGCGTATCTCCTCAAAGTGGGATTTCTCACGATGCGAACGGTGATCCAATCCGCTGCCAAGGAACTCTCGAGCGCCCTGACTGAGCTCATCCGGGAAAATCAGACGCTACGATCGCACATCATTTCCATCGGGATTCCCATCCTCCTTCCGGATGGAAAAACGCTGCTGCGGGGAAAAGATATTAAGATCCCGCAATACCGTGGAGAGAATGTATTGAAGGTGACAAACAAATCGATCGACGACTGGGCGATGAACGGCTGGGTCGACCTCCGCGTCAGCAATATGGAACGATGGAAAAACCGGTTCAAGGATGCGATGTCGGCTGTCGAAAAACTTTCGGAGAGCGAGACAAGCTCCCGCTATTTACGGAACAATGAATATTGGAAGAATTTCACCGATATCGATCCGGGAAAGATCGTTGGTTGGATTTTTACCGAGGAAGAAAAAGGCAAGAGGATGAAGGCGTGAGGCAATGAACAATGAGTAATGAGTAATAAGTAGCAGCTAGGTGAGATTATTCCTCAAGCCAATGCACTCCGTCTCTCGCTCCCACGCCCTCCGCCACAGGCGGACAAGTGCGTGGGAACAACCCGACTCCGCCTCTGGCTCCAACGCTCCGCGTGGGAGCTTTGCTCTATCCGGCGAGCTACCTTCTCGTTCCCACGCAGACAGACTGTGTAAAAAGTAATTATTTCCGATGCACGATTTGGAAAATGTAATCGCTGTGGGGAAAACGTTGCACCCATATCAACAATTCGTGATCGGAGACAATTGAATAGATGAATCTGTGAAAAATAATCCCCACTGAAAATTCTTGAGATTACTTTTTACACAAGCTCAGAGCGTGGGAACGAGAAACAGGCATCTTTGACAATTGAACAGAAAAAAGACACATTCATGTAGTCCTGCACATTACTTCCTAATCAAAAATGCGATTTCTCACTGTTGCATCTCTTATCCCGCTTCTCCTCCACTCACAGTCCAACCCGAATTTCAACGTCTCTCTTCAGGTTGACTATGCCTCTGCCGAGCAGATCATAGAACTGTGCGAAGGACGAATGTACAATGTAAAGAACGTGACGGATCTGAGAGGCACTCAACTCGCCGCGGCGACAAGCATGGTGCTTGCACGGAAAGAGCTTCCCCCGGAAACATTCCAGAGAGAGCTCGAAGGGCTGCGGGACAAATTCAAAAGCTCCGATGATGTTTTCGGTTTTGCTCCCACGCGCGCGCATCTTGCGGAGATCAAAGCGCTGCTTGAAGAGTATAAGAAGCGGCAACTCGATCGCCGCGTGCTCGCGACGATTGAGCAGTTCTTCCCGAATGACGCCAGGATATCGGCAACTCTTTCTGTCTACATAGTTGCGTTTGGAAATGAAAACGCCTCGGCGTTTGTCCGGCGGGTCGTGTGGCGGGGAAATACGCCGATATTTGTCGGCGAGGGTCAGGGCGAGCCGATTATTGTTGTCAACCTGCAGCGCCTTGTCGAAGCCAATCCTGCAACGGAAATTCAGTTCATCGAGACCCTCAGCACTCTTGCCCACGAGACATTCCATGCCGTCTTCGAAGTCTATCAGTCGACCTCGCCTGTCTGGAGAGCCATCAACACGCGAAGAGAACCGCCATGGGCGCTTGCAGAACTTGTGCAGAACGAGGGCATCGCCTATCGGATCTCTTTTCAACAGCGAGCAGGCGGTTCGCTCCCTCCGAATATTTTCAACGGAGCGAGAAATGCAATCCCTGTGCTCAACAGTGCGATGCTCGAACTTATCTCTCCAGGGGTCTCTTCGTCGCGGGCCCGCGAATTATTGATGAACGCAAACCTCTCCGGCTCTTTTGAAAAGAACTACGGCGCCACTGCCGGCTTGCTGATGGCATTCGCCATCGATACAAAATTGGGGAGAAATGCACTTACGGAGACTATCACTAACGGGGTCGGAGATTTTTTCCAGAAGTATGACGCGCTAACGAAGCAGTACGATGAATTGCCGAGACTGTCAGAAGAGATTAAGAGGGAATTAGTGAGGTGATTTTCAATTTACGAATTGCGATTTCCGATTTGTCAATGGCATCAGAATGCTGAAGATCAACAAAATCGAAAATTGGCACTCGTAAATCGTAAATATCTTACTCGTACCTCAGCGATTCAATCGGGTCGAGATTTGCCGCCTTCCATGCCGGATACACTCCAAAGACAATTCCAATAAACGAACAGAAAATAATCGCCACGATATTCAGTCCGAGGGCGGAAAGGCTCACGAACGGCGTCGAAAGGATAGCGACGCTGCTGTTCCATGGGAGTATCGGAGGCGCGCTCGTAATTAGAGCGACGACATTCCCGAGAATCGACCCTGCGATAATCCCTATCACACCGCCGATCTGACTGAAGACGACCGATTCGCTGAGGAATTGCATCAACACGTTGATTTTCGTCGCGCCGAGTGCCTTACGGATTCCAATTTCCTTCGTCCGCTCTGTCACCGAGACGAGCATGATATTCATGATACCGACGCCCGCAGCGAGCAGTGCGATGCACGCGATTCCGAGCGTACCGATTTTCACCATAAACGTCAGATCGTTGAACTGCTTAATGAGTGTATCGTTTGAGAAAATTGCGAAATCGTCTTCCGCCCCGGGCGGAACGTGGCGAATCGTCCGGAGGATCGCCGTCGAAAGCTCGATGATATCGTTATAGCTTTCCTGATCCCGCGTTTGGACCATGATGTTGATCGATCGTTGCTTGCCGTAGAGCGACATCGCCGTGGTCAGGGGGATCGCGAGATAATTGTCCTGATTTCCGCCAAGAAATCCCCCCTTCGGTTCGACCGTCCCGATAACTCTGAATTTGTTCCCGTCAATTTTTACTATTTCGCCGATCGGACTCCCGCGCTCAAATAACTTTTCTACGACGCCATTTCCGAGAACGCAGACCGAAGCTGCGTTATCGACTTCCTGATTTGTAAATGCGCGACCTTGTTTGATTGTCCAATTGTTTGTCGGAAATCCTTGTACCGTCTCTCCCACTAAGCTTATGTTAGGATTTGTTTTATCGTTGTTGTGGAAGATCTGCTTGATCCCAAACCACGATTCAAGCCCGATGTACTTTGCCTCATTCATGCGCTCGATGAACATTTCGCCCTGCTCGAGCGTGATGTCCTTCCTGTTTCGGGATCGTGAACGCCCGTCGTGGAAAAAGGTAACGGGGAATTTCTGGATCTGAAACGTATTGGTGCCGAGGCCGCTGAGACCATTCTCGATTGCGTTTTGCAAGACCCCCATCGCCGTCATGACTCCGATAATGGAAAAGACCCCCACACCGATTCCAAGCAATGTGAGACTTGACCGAAGTTTGTTCACACGGATGGCGATGATCGCCATTTTAAAGCTTTCCTGTATCTGCATGGCCTTTTCTAAGGATGAAGGACGAATTATGAATTATGAAGAGGAGGTGATGGTACTGCTTTATTAGTCACCCTCTACTTCTACTCCACAATTCCTATTTCATAATTCCTAATTCATAATTGCTACTCATACCGCAACGCTTCCACCGGATCAAGCTTCGACGCCCGGTTCGCCGGAAGAAAACCGGAGACGACGCCGACGATGATCGAGATGAGGATAGCTATTCCAACAACGCTCAGCGGCATCGATGTCGGCAAAATCTGATTCACAAGCAAACTCAACGGATACGAAATGATGATACCGATGATCCCGCCAATGAGAGAGAGAGACGCTGATTCGACCAAAAACTGGAGCAAGATCGTGCTACGTTTCGCACCGATCGCCTTCCTGATCCCGATCTCCTTAGTCCGTTCCGTGACCGATACGAACATAATATTCATGATCCCGATGGCTCCGACGAATAACGAAAGAGCGGTGATGAATAATCCGATTCCAGCAACGACGGCACCGATAGCGTTGAACGTCTGGATGAACATCTCCTGCTGATTGATGGCAAAATCATCTTCTCCGGTTGGCGGAACATGACGGGCCTTCCGAAGAATGCCGCGCAGCTCTTCTTTGGTATCGTCCAGATTCTTGATGTCGGCGGCTTTGACATTGATCTGAATTCCTCGATTAGCACCGAACCTCCGGATGAACCCTTCGATGGGGACAACAATTCGGTTATCGAGGCTTTCGATTCCAAGAAGACTCCCTTGCTTCTCCATTACTCCTATAACGCGGAAGGTTGATGTCCCAATTCTTATCGTCTTTCCGAGAGGAGTCTCATTGGGGAAGAGGTTTTCCGCGACTTCCGATCCTAAAACGCATATCGGCCTTCCGCCGTCGGACTCCGCTTGATTGAAAAACCGGCCGAAGTCCATTGAAACCCCGCCTGTCTCCAGGTACTGATCGTTCGCGCCGAGAGTAAGTACACCTTCGGAGCTTTGGCCCTTATACTTCACGGGGGCTCGCGTCCCGGCCATCGGGGTGGCGGATTTGATCAGCGTGGCGTGGCGTTCAATGGCGTCGAATTGCGGCATCTTTATGTCCTTCCTGTTCCGGTACTTCCACCACTCCCCTTCACCGCCAAACCAGGGCCACTTCTGAACATACAACACATCCGCGCCGATTTTGGAAATGCTATCGTTGAAACCGCGGCTGAGCCCCTCGATCGCGGTCCCCATCAGCGTCACCGAAACGATTCCGATCACGATTCCGAGCGTGGTCAACACCGAGCGCATCTTATTCGCACGGATCGCCTGAAAGGAAATCGCCAAGCCCTCTTTCAACTCGTATGCAAAATCTGCAATTCTCATTCCCATTTTTTCCCTCGCGTCAGGAGTTTTCCGAAGAACGACTGCGTCACGCTACCGTTGGTATAACACGTTTTTGGACATTCTCATCTTTTTCAATCACGCCGTCACGAAGGCGAATGATACGGTGCGCATGTTCGGCGATATACTCCTCGTGCGTCACCAGAATTATCGTGTTCCCTTGATGATGAAGTTCTTCGAACAATGTCATAATTTCATCGCCGGTCTTTGTATCCAAATTTCCCGTCGGCTCGTCTGCCAGGATAATCGACGGCTTCGTGACGAGTGCCCGGGCGATGGCAACGCGCTGCCGCTGTCCACCCGAAAGCTCGTTGGGCCGATGATGCATGCGATCGCCGAGGTTGACGTGATTCAATGCCTCGGCGGCGAGTCGTTTGCGCTCGTGCGCATTCACTCCTCCATAAATCAGCGGCAGTTCGACATTATGCAATGCGTCGGACCGTGGAATAAGGTTGAATGTCTGGAAGACAAAACCGATCTCCTTGTTGCGAATTCTCGCAAGATCGTTGTCATTCATTTCGCTGACGTTGGCGCCGTTGAATTCGTACAGTCCGGATGTCGGCGTGTCGAGACAACCAAGCATATTCATGAGCGTCGATTTGCCGGAGCCCGATGGCCCCATGATCGCAACATACTCGCCGCGGTCAATTTGCACGGTAACATCGTGAAGCGCATGCACTTCTTCCACCCCCATGACGTACGTTTTGCTGATGTTCCTGATGTTGATGACGTTCATATGGAAATCCTTGAGGGTGATGTTAGGACAGTTCTTTGATTTTCTTTCGGGCCGAATCGGCGTTTCTGCCCGATGGGTCCACAGTCAAATACCATTGATACGTCTCTATCGCCTTTGTTTTCATTCCCTTTTTCTCGTAGCACGCGCCCAGTTGATAGATTGATGATGAAAAGTTCTTGTCGAGAGAAAGAGCGAAATTATACTTCTCGATCGCGTCGTCGAATTTCTCCTGGGCGAAAAGCGCGTCGCCGTAGCTGTCATACGCATCGGGATTCTTCGGATCAAGCTCGCCGTATTTCTTGAATTGTGCGACTGCCTGGTCGAACTTTTTTTGTTTGATGTAGAAATATCCCAGCTCCTTGTAGCCGTCGATTTTTTTCGGGTCGGCGTCGATTACTTTCTTGTATTCGGCCTCTGCCTGCGTAAAATCCTTCTTCCTCTGGTAGAAATTTGCCAGTAGAATGTGCCCACGGACGAAGTTGAGCTTTACGACTTCGTTCGCTTGCTTCAGCGCTTCTTCCTCGCTCCCGCCCATGATCCCCGGTGCCATAATGTAATAATTATAGAGGCCAATCCGCGCCGCCACCAGTGACGGGTCGAGTTCGACGGCACGGAGGAATGCATTTTTCACTTTCGGGGCAAGAATCGCTTGTTTGAATATATTCGCTTTTCGTGCCCTGTCACCGAGAATATTTCCACGCAAAAAATGATAGCGCGCGTTCGATTCGTTTAATTCCAGTGCTTCGTCGATCTGATCTTCCGCATCGTCCGAATTTCCTTGAAAGAGGAGCACGCGTGCAAGGTGATAATGTGCTTCGGCATCCTTCTGGTCAGTTCCAATCGCGGCTTCGAAGAACGACTTTGCTTCGGCATACTTGCGCTGCGCGACAAGTTTAATGCCCGTGCTGTCAATTTGAGCTTCAGCGGCGGACAGAAATGCCGTCGCACCCATGAGCAGGAGAACTGCCTGAACACGCATCGTTCGCATAGGATTAATTTGCACCTTCTTTTTTCACCATGCCCATGCGTTTCTGGCTGTTGTCGACCTTGACCGATACGCCGTCTTCCAATTCACGGTTGATCGCTTTGTAACTTCCGGAGACGATTTCAACGCTCTCCGAAATACCATCCATGATTTCCACCGTCGTTTCATCGCTGATGCCCCGCTTCACGGAAACCTGCTTCACTTTGCCATTTTCGACGACGAAAACAACTTCTATCGGCTTTTCCTGCATCATCATTGAACTTCCTTTAGTATCGACGGCGGCCGCATCTTTTTGGTCTTTTGCAGCCGAATCCGTTTTCGCCCCTTCTTTCATTTTCGGCGTTCGCGTTGTGACGCTTTGAATCGGCACGGCGAGCACATTGAGTCTGGTTTCCGTTTCGATATCGGCGGACATAGACATGCCGGGGCGAAGGGAGACGTCTTTGTCGAGTACGCGAATCCTGACTTCAAAATTTGTCACCTCGTCCTGTGAACCCAGTCCTTTGGTCTTCGCGGTGTTGGCGATTTCGGACACAATTCCTTTCAGCTTTCGATCTGGATATGCGTCGACTTGAATGCGCGCCGTATCACCGATAGAAATCAACACAACATCGTTCTCTCCTATGTCCACGCGCGCTTCCATCATTGCAAGGTCGGCCACAGTCATGATCTCGGTCCCCTGCATGAAGCTGCTGCCGCTCACCCGTTCGCCGAGCTCGGAAATCAACTGCGAGACGATGCCGATCATCGGAGAATAGACGGAAGTCTTGGCAAGGCTCTCTTTTGAGTCTTTCAATGAGGCTTGCGCCTGTGCGACGCCTGCTTTCGCAGATTCATATTGGGACTTGGCAACTTGGTATGATGTTTTCGCGGCGATGAATTCCTGATCTGACATCAATTTCTTCTGAAACAATTCTTCCGCGCGCTTGAATTCGCTCTTCGATTTTTCGAGGTTTGCGGAGTTGAGCGCCAGACCCGCTTTGGCCGATGCCAGTACAGCCTCCGACCGATCTACGCCCGCCTGGTACTGATCCGGTTTGATACGCACGAGTAATTCACCGCGTCGCACGGGCTGACCTTCTTTCACCGGCAATTCGATGATCTCGCCGCTGACTTCCGCATTGATTTTCACTTTCGTCTCGGGCTGGATCTTACCGGAAGCCGTCACAATCTGGGTAATCGATTTGCGCTGCGCCTTCTCTGTCTGCACAGTAACGACATTTTCTCTTTTGCTCCCCAGTAACACAATCAACACCAACGCAATAATGATAACGCCGATGCCCGAGAAGATGAAGAGCTTCTTTCTCGATTTCATTCCTTTTCCGTTCTTAGCCATGGTATTCCACTCCTGGATGATATAAATACGCAATCAGTATTTTTCAGCGCCGACGACGTACTTCAGTTGCTGTTTTGCGAGGACAAGATTGTACTGCGCAGTCACCTTGTTGCTCAAGGCCTGTGTATAATTTGCATTCGCGGTCAATAGATCAAGCAGAATGCCTGCGCCGAGATTGTATCGTTCTTCGGCAATGCGCCGGTCTTCTACAGCCGAGATAACCGTCTTCAGACTTACTTCAAGTTGTTTTTGTGCAGATTCGAAATTCAACTTCGCTTTTCTCACATCAACCTGGACTTGGCGCTCAGTCTGCGCAACCTCTTGTTCGGAATTCCTAAGAGCAAGCTTCGCCGCTTGCACTCTTGCGTTGGTCTGGAAACCGTTGAAAAGGGGGAGGCTAAAAGAAATACCCCAATTGAGCGTTTTATTATCCGAGAGACCTGAAAGCTGATCGTTGTCGAATGAGTATCCGACATTGGCGGAGATAGCAGGAAAATATGCGCTCCGAGCAATAGTAACGTCCGACTCCGCACTTTCCATTCCGTATTTTGCGGCCTGATAGTCCGGCCGCGACGCGACCGCCTTTGAAACGAGTTGGCCGTAATCTGAATATGCAACTTTCTCGTCTGCCGGAATGACCTGCTCAGCTTCCACGATCAGCCCCGGGTCAGAGATATCATACTCTTGGGAAACGTCGAGCGACAGCAAGAATAGCAAGTCGGCCTTTGAATTATCATAAGTGTTTTGGGCGCGGATAAGAGCGAGCTCATCATTCGCCGTCGTAACTTGCTGGCGGTACACGTCGGCGGCAGCAACCGATCCGACTTTGTTCGATTCGATGATGCGCTGCAATTGTTGCTGACTCCGCTTAAGATTGTCTTCACTGACTTTGAGTAATGATTTATTGAGGAGGACTTGCAGATACGAGGTCTGTGTTTGGAATATGATCATCTGCTTCGTGCGATAGAGCGAGTACTCGTTCGCAACTGCAATGGACGACGCTTTATTGAGACTCGACGTATTATTGAGCCCGTCGAATAGCGTAAGACTTGCTTTCATTCCGGCGGAGTAGCTGGTTTTTGTCAGTTGCCCGGAGGACCCAGGCGAATAAGCAGAAATCGTTCCGGTCTGTTGGCTCCCCCCAGTTGGAGTATAAAGGATTGGAGAAGGAAATGAAAAACCGGCAGATGATCCGGGAGACCGCGAGTCTGAATTGGAGTACCCCCCGGTGGCAGAAATGCTCGGCAAGAAACTTCCGTAGGCCGACAACACGGCACTCTGTTGTGCCTCAAGTGTGTTCTGAGCTCGCAAAATGTCAATATTCTTTTCCAGCGCGGCATCAACCGCCTGTTTAAGTGTGAGCTGTTTTCCGGGGGTCGTTTGGGCAATTAGGTTTGCTGCTAAGAAGAGCGGGAGCAGCAGGAAAGGCATGCGTTTCATACATCGTCTCCAAAATGATCTGTTAACCTCAGCTTATGGCTTATTTGTAAACGAAGAGGTTTAATGAAAGTTTCAAATACTTATTGATTTCCTGCCATTAATATAACGGTTTGGCACGAGAGAAGCATAGAACCGGACATTCTCATCCGATTTTGGGTGGTACTCTTATGGTGTGCGCTGGAATTCTTGTATCACAGCTTCTTTAATAGAGAGAAGATACTGCAGTGCAGATTCATGTTCATTGGGTATGGTGCCGGCGAGAATTGCTTCCTCAATTTTTGATTTCAGTGCCCCTACCAATTTCCCCGGACCCAAATTGCACACCTGCATGATTTCGTCTCCCCGAACAGGAGGCTGAAACGCGCGCAGTCGATCCTTCTCCTCCACCTCTTTCATTTTCGAGTGCACACGGTCGTAGTTCGCTGTGTACTGCTTGACAAGTTTAGAATTCTTGGACGTGATATCCGCGCGGCATAACGTCATGAGGTCATCGGTCAGATCGCCCGCCTCGAAAAGCAATCGGCGCACCGCAGAGTCGGTCACTTCTTCATCCGCAAGAGCCATCGGCCGGAGATGAAGGTGCACAAGACCCTCGACGTATGGAATCTTATCGAATGGAAGTTTCATGCGTTTGAAAATGTGTTTCACCATCCGCGCGCCGAGCTCTTCATGACCATAAAACGTCCATCCAATGCCTTCGCGAAATTGTTTCGTCTTTGGCTTGGCGATATCGTGTACGAGCGCCGCGAACCTGAGATAGACATCGTCCGTCATCGTCGTTATGTTATCCACAACCATGCAGGTGTGGAGAAACACATCTTTATGGTGATGGTCCCCTCGCTGATCGACGCCGGAAAGTTCAGCAACTTCCGGAAAGACAATTGACATGACGCCGGTGTCGAACATCAACCGCAACCCGATCGACGGTGCCGGACTGGCGAGAATTTTCATGAACTCATCGGTGATGCGCTCCTGCGCAATAATGGCAAGCCGATCTCTCATTTTTGGGATAGCCTCAAGCGTCTCCTTTCCAAGGGAAAAACCAAGCTGGGAGGCGAATCGGATCGCGCGCATAGTGCGCAACGGGTCGTCATCGAATGTTCTCAATGGATTGAGCGGGGTTCGAATTATTTTAGCCTGAAGGTCACTCTGTCCATGGAACGGATCCAGCACTTCGCCCCACGTCTCTGAGTTGAGCGACGCCGCAAGCGTGTTGATGGTAAAATCGCGTCTGGAAAGGTCGTCATGGAGCGATCCCGGTTCAACTTTCGGATTGCGCGAGTCCTTTGAGTAACTCTCTTTTCGTGCACCGACAAATTCGAGCTTCAGTTGGTTGACGTGCAACATTGCGGTGCCGAACTTCTTGTACGTCGTCAGCGCGTCAATCTTGAATTTCGCTGCCGCGTGTTTGGCAAAATCAATCCCATCACCGACGACAAGCACGTCGATGTCTTGAACTTCTTTCCCGAGCAATTTGTCCCGCACGTAGCCTCCGACGACGTACACATCAATGCGCAGCTCATCCGCACACTCACCGATCGTGTGTAGCTCCGGTTGTTGAATATCGATGCGTCGTTTTTGAGCGGTCATACACGCATGGACGAAACTTAAGAATAGCGTACGCTGGCTCTTATCCTAATGATCTCAGATTCCAGCGGGAAAAATCCGCAACGAAAATCTTGACCTAGTTCTCAGATTGCTGGTTCCCTTGCAGGGATTCCTTGGGCATTTCTCTTTCGATAATTTCCCCGATGTGCCTAGACACCGAACTTTTGCACCTGAATTGTATTTAGGATTTGCTGTGCAACCTCGAGAGCTCGTCGACCGTCGACGCCGGAGACGACCGGTTCTTTCTTCTCACGGATGGCATTGACAAACGATTCCAATTCATACTTGAGGGCGTTCACTTCTTTTACTTCAGGCTGCTCGTAGACGATATTGCGCTTCTTCTTCCCTTCACCGATTTGTCCGAGAAGCATGGTCGTCCCCGCCGTGCTCTCGCCGTCGTTGACAAGACGAAAAACTTCCGCAAGCCCCTGCGAAAAATCGATTGAAATATATCCATTGTGTTGGAACATCCTCATCTTGCGCATTTTGTTTTGTGATATTCTGCTTGCCGTAACGTTTGCAACGCATCCGTTTTCAAATTGGAGGCGCGCGTTGGCGATATCAACCGATTCAGATACGACGGCAACGCCGTTCGCGTCGATTCTCGAAACGGGAGATTGCACAAGGCTCAGGATGACGTCGATATCATGGATCATCAGGTCGAGCACGACGGCAACATCTGTTCCCCGTGGATTGAACTGTGCAAGCCGGTGCGATTCGATGAACATCGGCCGGAGATCATAGGATTCAAGCGCGAGGATCGCCGGGTTGAAACGTTCTATGTGCCCCACTTGAATGATACGCCCTTTCGCCTTCGCGAGGGCAATCAACTCGTCGGCCTCAAGAACTGATTGCGTTATCGGTTTTTCGATCAAGACGTCAATGCCGGCGTTGAGCGCTTCTCGGGCAACTTCGAAGTGGCGCGATGTTACCGTCGCAACGCTTACTGCGTCCACATGTTCCAAAAGTTCCTTGAGCGTTGAATAGGACTTCACCCCGGGATAATGTGAAGCCACGGCATTCCGTTTGGATTCGTCGATATCATAAACTCCGACCAACGCCGCAGACGCAATCTCGGAATACATTTTTGTGTGTAGCGAACCAAGATGCCCGACGCCGATAACGCCTATGCGTGTCGGTTGCGATGCGGAGTGCGCGGTGCGTGGTGCGTGGTGCGTTATGCCTGCGCTATTATTCATCATTCATGATCCATTCGTCAAAAATCATTACTCATTGATCATTGTTCATTGTTCATTGAGCGTTGCCTTCGTTTCATCCGTCCCTCCTGGGCTCTTCGCAATCGCACTGCCGACAACCCGGTCGAATCCACCGAATCGTTCGTCATGATAATAGACGAGAGCGGTGTAGCGGTTGATTGTGCGCCAGTCGTTCCCTTCCAACGCCAGCCAATCTTGATCCGCAACGTCCCCCATTGCAGGGTCAACACTGCCGACGACATATTGATAATCGTAAACTCCCCGGCGAATCCATTTGTGAAGTGTATACAATTTTCCCAGAGAGTCGAGCTCCATTCTATGCCCGGTCGTCGGCTGCCATTGATTGAATGCGCCAACAAGAAAAATACTCTTCTCGTTCGGAGCCGGAAGTTCCAGACGGAGCGTGACATCGAGATAATCGGAATTTACACCGATGAAAGGAGCGAGTTTAGCCGCGCCGTTCGCATCGATTTTTCCCTGCCATTGATACCGCGAGAGATCGGCCCCCTCCTTCAACCGTACGGGTAGGCCATTCGGATAGAAGCGTACCGAGCCGATGTCCAGGCGGCGGTACTCATTACCGGGCGGTACATTGCGAATCTTAAATCGTTTGTTCGGGCGGTAGAATTCCTCCACGAACGTGTCGGGATTTTTGTCTTCGACATCAATGCGATACGGGTTGTAGAGTTCCCAATTTCTAATGATGTCCACGGTTTTCACATTGGGATGAAAAATTCGTCCCTCGACGGGCTGACTCTCCTCCGCGGGGACATTGACGTTGATCGTGATGTAATGCATTTGATTAAGCGGCGACGGCTGCTCGGAATAAAACTTGTTATCAACGCGCAATGATGCTTCGACCGAATTTTCCACGACAATAAACCGCCCTTCGGCGAGAACGACACCGCTTGACTCCTTCTCGACGATCGTGAAGAGGTAATTTCCGGAAAACGGAAAACGGATAGCACCTCGGTCGTCCGGGAAAAAATTTTTGTAATGATATGAGTACTGATGGACTCCGACCGGCGCTAGGCCGAACTGAATCTGTTGACTCTTGTTATGGGACTGGTCGTTCACAAAGGGGCTGTCGTCGGGGACCCAGTCTTTCGATGCGTGGACGAAAAGTATCTGAAGATCCGGCGGGTGCACGGCGGCGACGTCGAACTCTATCGTGATTTTCTGACCCATCGCAACAATCGGCGGAAGATACTCATCGTTGAACGCGTACACGCGCAGGCCCAGAATTTCAAATGCATTGTTTTGGGCTGCGCAGAAGCTGCATCCCGCAAGAAGGAGAATGAGTAGGCGTTTCATGACATCCCCGTTGTCCTGTGAAGCATTTGTTCCAGCCACGAATGAAATTCCTGAACGCTGTGAAAAAGATAATCCGTCGCCGCCTCCATAACGGTCTCTTTGCTGTACGAATCCCACACAACCGCCGCAATGCGCACTCCGCACTCGCGCGAGGCTTTGATATCGGCGACCGCATCGCCGACCATTATTACCTCATCGGGCTGCAACGAGAATTGTGCCATGATTTTTCTAATGCCGTCGCCGGAAGGCTTGAAATGATCGACGTCATCGCCAGTCATAACGATGTCGAAATAGCGCTCGATGCCGAATTCGTGCAGGGTGATCTCCGTCGTACGTCTCCCTTTTCCCGTAAATAGTCCAATCAGTATTCCATTGCTCTTTACAAAATCGAGTAATTCCTTGATTCCTGGATACAACGAGGCCAGATCATTATGCCGTTCCTGATAAAAATGATAATATTCTTTCATCGCCTCATCAATATGACGAGTGCCGATCATGTTCTCAACAGCTTCTTGTTCCGGCGGACCAAAATACGCGACAATCTCTTTCGGTGTCAACCGTTTGTTGATATATTTCTCTGCTACATGGTTGAACGAGTCACAGATGAGTTGATTCGTCTGCGTCAACGTGCCGTCCATATCGAAGATAATGCAACGCAATTTTTGTGGGGCGGCGGCGGTCATGAGTTCGTGGCGTGTAGTCCTTGGTCCTGAGTCCTGGGTCCAAAGTCCTAGGTCCTAATTCTTAATTCCTAATTCTTAATTTCTAACTCCTGTTTACTGCTAACTGCCTGATGGTTCTACATGAATATTCACTTCTCGTATACGCGGGAACTCCACCATGATTTTATTCTCCAGAGCGGTTGAGATTGCATGGACCTCTTCAAGCGATAGTTGCTTGTCCACAATGGAGTTCATCGATACGCGGTATTTGCCCTTCACTTCAAGAACCGAAAGAATAGTGCATTCCTTGATGCCGGGGTGTCTGTACGCAAGTTGCAGAATTTCTTCGATCAGTTCCTGCGAGGTTTGGGTAACATCCACGGAGGCGACGACACTTTCCCGGGAATCCTCGATGTGCACGATCACCGCGGCAACGTTCGGAATTTCATTCTTAATGCGCGATTCAATCTCGTCGACCATCGTGTGCACATGGACAAATTCCTGCTGTTGCTCGAACTCAAGCTGAAACTCCACCTGATATTTTCCATCCACCTGAAATGCCTGCACGTCGTGCGCGCGTAATCCGCTCTTCGACATCATGAGTTTCACTTTATCTACAACAGTTTCGTCAGAGGTCTCCGTCGGCTCAGGATGAATCATGATGTCGGCATTCGGAAGAATCTTGTGAATCGTGTCTTCAACGTTATGCACAACCGTGTCCGCCTTTTCAAAAGAGAGTGTCCGCTTGAGATCCAGGGTCAAATCGACGAACGTTTTGGATCCGGAATTCCTAACACGAACATGTTCGACATTCTGGACTCCCTCCATCGCCACGGCAGCCCGCTTCACTTGTTCTTCGACGCCAAGGGGCGCGCGATCGAGCAGTTCGTTAATCGTTCGTTTGCCGAGGGAGAGAGACACGAAGATCACGATGATTGCCACAATCAACGCTGCGATGGAATCCGCCACGGGTATTTTCAGCAGGGTCAATACCAATCCGAACAACACGACACCGGAACTCCACACGTCGGTGCTGAAGTGAAGCGCATCAGCTTCCAGCGCCTGGCTTCTATACTTGTGGGCGACACGATACAATGCGCGCGATCGGGAAACATCGACCACGATCGAGAGAATGATCACAAAGAAACTCCAGAAGTTTACCTCAATCTCGACCGTGTGGTACAGCAGGCGCTTGATAGCTTCGTTAATGATCCAGAAGCATGTAATAAGAAGAAGAAGCGTTTCGATCAGTGCAGAGAAGCTCTCTATTTTGCCGTGACCATAGAGATGCGTTTTATCCGCGGGCCTTGCCGAAAATTTGACCGCGAGCAATGTGATGATGGCAGCCAGGAAGTCCAATCCGGAATGTGCTGCTTCCGACAAAATTCCCAAGCTCCCTGTCCACACTCCGACCCAAATTTTTAAACCGGTGATGACAAACGCGGCTGCAACTGAAGAAAGAGCGACCGTCGATTTTTCGTTATCTTGTATTGATGAATAATCCATGAGAATCAAAATAAAGAAGGCGCCCCGCCACGGCGGGACGCCCGTTCAGATCAAAATACGATTTGTTTTCACTTGTCGTTGTACGCTGATGCCAAAAACTAAAAACGTAGGGGATGCACATCTCCAACAAATCATCCGCTAACAATATTCTCTTTAAGCAACAGTCACGTCTTTCGAAAGGTACACATCCTGAATTGCATTGAGAATTTGGACGCCTTCGTTCATTGACCGTTGGAACGCTTTGCGCCCGGAGATGAGGCCCATCCCGCCCGCACGCTTATTGATGACGGCTGTGCGAACGGCTTCCGCGAGATCGCTCGCACCGGAAGAGGCGCCGCCGGAATTTATCAATCCTGCACGCCCCATGTAGCAATTCGCTACCTGGTAACGCGTTAGGTCGATGGGATTATCGGTGGTGAGTTTCTCGTAGACCAACTTGTGTGTCTTACCGAAATTGAGCGCGGTGTAGCCGCCGTTATTCTCCGGCAATTTCTGCTTGATAATGTCCGCCTCGATCGTGACGCCTAAGTGGTTCGCCTGTCCGGTCAAGTCGGCGGAGACGTGGTAGTCTTTTTCCTTCGTCTTAAATGCATTGTTGCGCGTGTAACACCACAAAATTGTTCCCATACCAAGCTCGTGCGCGTGCTGGAATGCCTGACTCACTTCCCAGATTTGCCTGCGCGATTCTGCAGAGCCAAAATAAATCGTCGCGCCGACTGCAACGGCTCCCATCCAATATGCCTGCTTCACGGTGGCAAAGAGTGTCTGATCGTACGTATTTGGATACGAGAGAATTTCGTTGTGGTTGATTTTCAGAATGAATGGAATCTTGTGCGCATATTTTCTCGACACGGCTCCCAACACACCGAGGGTTGACGCCACTGCATTTGCGCCCCCTTCGATGGCGAGTTTCACGATATTTTCGGGGTCGAAGTACGCCGGATTTGGAGCAAAGGATGCACCCGCGGAGTGTTCGATTCCCTGGTCGACGGGAAGAATAGAGAGATAGCCTGTCCCCGCCAATCTTCCGTTGTCAAACAACGCCTGCAGACTTTTCAAAACCGGCGTCGGCCGGTCGGATAATGCATAGTTGTTGTCAACGTAGTCGGGACCGGGCAGATGAAGCGATTCCTTTGGAATAGTGCTGCATTTGTGGCTGAGAAGCGTCTTTGCATCAGCTCCCAAAAGTTTTTCGAAATCTAACGACATAATAATCTCCAATAAAAATGAAGTTTCAGGTTGAGTGTTCACAAAAATATACGAAAGAGTCGTTTGTGTTGCAAGCCCATTTTGGCGGCGGAGTTGCCGCACACGCACCATCATCGTTCCTCCTCCGGTAGTGTTGTGTTTTGCAGGAGTTGCAACGGTGAACAAGCTATCCGATTGCCGCGAACAATCGGATAGCTTGAAACTGTACCGCTGTTCCTCCTCCTCCTGTTCCTCCTCCTCCTCCGCATTCCTTGACATTCCCTTTCTTTCTTGATACTTTGCACGCAGAAGAATTAGAAGCAATACCAAAAATGGGGAGTGCACCTTGAGCGTAACTAGGACGGTCGCGGCAGAGTCGAAGAGCGACCATCAATAGTATTTTTGGGTTAGCCCCCAGTCAATTCTGTTAAGGTTTGTAATTTTGAAAAGCCTACTCTGTTGCATCGAGTACAATCATGCCGATCCGCAAGAAAAATATTGTCTTAAAGAAGAACGAGGAACGGAGGATCCATTCGGGTCATCAATGGGTTTTCAGTAATGAAATCCACGCGGTGAACGGCGCCCCGAAGAGCGGCGATATCGTGGAGATTTTCCGCCATGATATGAAACGGCTCGGTATCGGCTTCTACAATCCCCACTCACTCATCGCAGTCCGATTTCTTTCCCCCGACGACGAAGAGATCGATTTCAAATTCTTCGAACGGCGTGTTGAATCAGCCCTCGCTCTCCGAAAGAAATTATATCCAAAATGTGCGGCGTTCCGCATTGTTCACAGCGAAAGTGATTTCCTCCCCGGCCTTATAATAGACAAATATAACGAGTACCTTTCTGTCCAGACCTTTTCCGCGGGTATGGATTCGAGGCTCACGCTCATCTGCGACGTGCTCGTCTCCATTTTTTCACCGCGCGGGATCGTTGAACGGAACGAATCCCCCCTGCGATCCCTGGAAGAAATCCCGGCCCGGAAAGGAATCCTTCGTGGAACCGTAGAGCCGACGATTATTGAGCTTCACGATTTGAAATTCCGGATCGATTTGCTGGAAGGTCAGAAAACGGGATTTTTCCTCGACCAGAGAGAGAACCGGACTTCTCTTCGTCCGTTTGCCAAGGACGCAACCGTTCTCGATTGTTTCTGCAATGAAGGGGGCTTTGGGCTCTACGCCGCCCACTACGGATCGAAAAGTGTCTCGGGGGTGGACAGTTCGGAATTCGCCATTGAGAAATCGAAAGTAAACGCCACGCTCAATAACCTGCGCAACATTTCATTCCAGTGCGCCGATGTATTTGAAACTCTTTCATCCGAGATTAAGCAGAATAGGAAGTACGACATTGTCGTCCTCGATCCCCCCTCATTTACCAAAAACAAGAAAACAGTGGCAACCGCCACGAAAGGATACAAGGAACTGAACACCAATGCGTTGAAAATTATGAATAGCGGCGGCGTCCTTGCCACCGCCTCCTGCTCGCATCACATATCGGAAGAGACTTTTTTAAGCATTATTAACGACAGTGCTGTCAAAGCAGAACGAAAAATCAGGTTGTTGGATTTCGGGGGCGCTGCGCCTGACCACCCGGTGTTATCATCAATGCCGGAAACAAAATATTTAAAGTTTGCCCTGATTGGGGTTGAATAGTAGGTAGTTACAATAGTCTTTCACTATTTCACGAAAGAAGCAATAGATGAAATACATTTTCCGACCTGTCCGCTGGGGCGGATTTCTTTTTGTCGTGTTCTGCCTATTCACCACTACGAGTTCATTGCATGCTCAATGGATCCAAACCAACGGCCCCTACGGCGGCTACGTTCGTGCTTTTGCCGTCTCCACCAACGGGGCAAGCGGCACGAATACCTTTGCCGGGGCTACTTTCAACGGCGGCGTCTTTCTTTCCACCAACAACGGTCTAAGCTGGACTGAGGTCGATACCGGCATGACGAACACTAATGTCAATGCTCTTGCCGTCTCCGGCACAAATCTCGTCGCAGGGACTTCAGACGGCGTCCTTTTTTCCTCCAACAACGGCACAAGCTGGCGTGCAATCGATACCGGCTTGGTGAACACTGTTGTGTTTTCTCTTACTGTCTCCGGCACAAATCTCTTTGCCGGGACTTCTGACGGCGTCTTTCTCTCCACCAACAACGGCGTAAGCTGGAGTGCAGCGAGTACCGGTTTGACGAACACTAATGCCATTGCCCTTGCTGTCAAGGGCACGAATCTTTTTGCAGGGACTTATGATGGCGTCTTTCTTTCTGTCAACAACGGCACAAGCTGGAGTGCAGTCAATACAGGCTTGACGAACACCAATGTCGATGCTTTTGCAGTCTCCGGCACGAATCTCTTCGCCGGAAGTGATGGTGGCGGTGTCTTTCTTTCCACCAACAACGGCACAAGCTGGAGTGCAGCGAGTAGCGGCTTGACGAGCACTAACGTCTACGCTCTTGCTGTCTCCCCCAACGGGGCAGGCGGCACGAATCTCTTTGCCGGGACCTACGGCGGCGTCTTTCTTTCCACCAACAACGGCACGAGCTGGACACAAACCGACTTGACGACAATTGTCCGTGCTCTTGCCTTCTCCGGCATGAATTTGTTAAGTGGGATGCATGGCGGTGGAGTCTTTCTTTCCACCAACAACGGCACAAGCTGGACACAAACCGGCTTAACGAAGACTGATGTCACGGCTCTTGCCGTATCCGGCACGAATCTCTTTGCGGGGACTTTAACCGGCGGCGTCTCTCTTTCCACCAACAACGGCATAAGCTGGAGACAAACCGGTGTGATGAACGGTAATGTCTACGCTCTTGCCGTCTCCAGCACGAACCTTTTTGCCGGAACTTTTGGCGGAGCCTATCGTTCAAGCGACAACGGTACAAACTGGACTTGGGTTAGTACCGGCTTGACGAACACTCATGTCCGTGCTTTTGCCGTCTCCCCCGACGGGGCAGGCGGCACGAATCTCTTTGCCGGGACTTTTGACAATGTCTTTCTTTCCAACAACGACGGCACAAGCTGGACTGCAACCAACTTGCAGGGCGCATATGTTAATGCTCTTGCCATCTCCAGTACGAATCTCTTTGCGGGGATCACCTTTGGCGTCTATCTTTCCACTGACAACGGCACAAGCTGGAATGCGATGAGTACCGGCTTGACAAACACTTATGTGACGGCTCTTGCCGTCTCCGGCACGAATCTCTTTGCCGGGACTTTTGGCGGTGGCGTCTTTCGTTCCACCAACAAAGGCTCAAGCTGGACTGCAGTCAATACCGGCTTGACGGACAAAACTGTCCAAACCCTTGCTGTCTCCGGCACGAATCTTTTTGCCGGAACTTATGACGGCGTTTTTCTTTCCACCAACGACGGCAGCAACTGGACTGCGGTCAATACCGGCTTGACGGACAAAACTGTCCAGACCCTTGCCGTCTCCGGCACGAATCTCTTTGCCGGGACTTATGAAAGCGGTGTCTGGAGACGACCGTTGTCGGAAATATTAACCTCAGTGCCCGCGGAAGGCGGGTCGACCGACTTGCCGACCCATTTCAGTCTTGAGCAGAATTATCCGAACCCGTTTAATCCGACAACACATTTACGATTTACGATTGCAGATTTACGATTTGTTACGCTGGCGGTCTTCGATCTGGTCGGGCGGCAAGTGGCAACGCTGGTGAAGGAAGAGATGAATCCGGGAAGTTATGAAGTAACTTTTGATGGGACCGGTTTGGCGAGCGGCATCTATTTCTACCGTTTTGTGGCGAATGCATCTTCCAAGGGAATCCCTTTGGGACATTCAGGACAGGCTGGCTCATTCACCGAGAGTAAGAAGCTTCTTTTGCTCAGATGACAGGCAATTGCAACTATCACGGCAAACAACGACGCTCCTTCTTTTTGATAAGGATTTGCGCCAGAGGCGCATCCGCCTTCGGCGGATTGTAGTCGCACAACACTTTTGATCGCGATAAAATGAGTCATTAATAGCTCGCAAAAGTGCTGCGTTGTTTGCCGAGACAGTAGATGAAACTATTCTATTTTGATTTTGTTTTAAGAGAAGGATCAACTGCAGGAGTGAGCATGAAAATCAATATCTTCCCGTCGATGCGCTGGTCATTAGCTTCGCTTTTTCTCGTGTCTACGGTCTCTTTATCGCAGGACTTTTTTGCCGGAAAGCCGGCATTTTCCCCCGCGCAAAACGATACAAATATTGTCTTTGAATCTCCTAACAAGAATTTTGCGAGCTCTGCAAAGACATCGTCGCTGCTCGACGCATGGGGTCTGGACATCCTGATTTCCAACAATGGTTTTGGCCTTGGTGGTTTTTATCGTCATCAGTACACGAACGAATTATTCGGTACGGTAACGTTCGCTATTTCCGACGCGAAAGATGACAACGAGGTTGAATATGTTACCTATTATGGACAGACAATTGTTCCCGGCAAGATAAACAGGTTTCTCCTGATTCCGCTTGACTTCGGCATGCAGTACCGTCTCTTCGCCGACGACATCCTCGATAATTTCCGTCCCTATATCAATGGCGCCATCGGGCCAACGCTGGTGTTCGCTTCGCCATACGAGCGGGAATTCTTCAACAGTCTCGGATACGGGCAGGCGCACTATACCGTTGGCGGGTATATCGGATTCGGGGCATTCTTCGGTTCCGATAAGGAGAGTCTCTCCGGAATCAATATCCGCTACTACTTCGTGCCGTTTAAGAAAGGGATCGACAGCATGGTGAACGGTTACGGCGGAATTGATACGAAAAAGGATTTTGGAGGATTTTTTATTACACTGAATTTCGGTTCGGTGTTTTAAGAAGTGCAGGAGCAGGATGATTATGAAATATCCTGCTCCTCATTGTACGGAGGCAACGTTGACCGGCATTTCAGAGGCTTCGGACACCTTTTTTATTTGGACGAAAGAATTTTTTTCAGGAAGTGTCCCGTGTACGATTGAGCGTTGGCGGCGATTTCCTCCGGACTCCCCTTTGCGACGATCTTCCCCCCATTCACTCCTCCCCCCGGCCCCAGATCAATAATGTAATCGGCGCATTTGATAACATCGAGGTTATGTTCTATGATCAGGACCGACTGGCCGCCATTCAACAACGCCTCGAAGCATTTCAGCAGTTTTGCGATGTCGTCGAAGTGAAGTCCTGTCGTTGGTTCATCAAAAATAAAGAGCGTGTGACCTTCCGGCTGCGTGTTGAGGTGTGCAGCTAGTTTCACGCGTTGTGCCTCGCCGCCGGAGAGAGTCGTCGCAGGCTGGCCGAGACGCAAATAGCCAAGGCCGACATCGTCCAAGATTTTCAGCTTCTGCACGACCCGCTTACCGTCGGCACGGGCTTTGAAGAACTCGATCGATTCGTTCACCGTCGTCGAGAGAATATCGTCCACATTTTTTCCATTGTAGCGAACGTCGAGCGCCTCCTTCTTGTAGCGCTTCCCTTTGCAGCTCTCGCAGGTAAGGTACAGGTCGGCCATAAACTGCATTTCAATCTTCTGAACGCCATCCCCTTCACATGTTTCGCAGCGCCCCCCCGGAACGTTGAAAGAGAAGTATCCTGGCGCATAGCCATGAATCTTCGCGGCCTGCGTGTTCGCCAGCAAATCCCGGATGAGTTCAAACGCCTTAATGTACGTGATCGGATTGGATCGCGGCGACCGCCCGATCGGTGACTGATCGACCAGTTCAACGGCGCTAAGATGATGCATACCTTCAAGAGCACCGGCACCGACGATCCTGTCAATATCGGACACCAATTTCTTTTTCAGTCCTTCGTACAGCACCTCATGGACCAGTGTACTCTTTCCCGATCCGCTGACGCCGGTGATGCAGACAAACATGTTGAGCGGAATCTCGACGTCGATGTTCCGCAAATTGTGTTCGAATGCGTTAACGACTTTTATCGACTTCGCGTTTCTTTTTCTCCTCGTTTTCGGAATTGGGATCGATAGCTTTCCGCTCAGATATTTTCCGGTAAGAGACGAGGGGGCATTCATCGCATCCATGGTCGTCCCGAAGAAGGTAATCTCGCCGCCGTGTTCGCCCGCACGTGGCCCCATATCAACAAGCACATCTGCCTCACGCATCATATCTCCATCGTGTTCGACGACCAACACTGTGTTACCGATATCGCGCAGGGATTTCAAAATGCGAATAAGGCGGTCGTTGTCAAGGGGATGGAGTCCTATGCTCGGCTCATCAAGCACATAAATCGAACCGACGAGAGAAGATCCGATCGATGTCGCGAGATTGATCCGTTGAGATTCTCCGCCGGATAATGTCGGCGAAAGACGGTCGAGCGTAAGATACCCCAATCCGACATCGACCAAATACTGTAGACGCTTCCGTAGCTCTTCGAGAATTCTCTTGGCGACGCTCAGCTCGAAGTCCGAGAAATCGACCGTTCTGAAAAATTCGTCCGCCGCTTCGATTGTCATCTGAACGATATCGGCGATGGTTTTAGCGGATATTTTGATGTTGAGCGCTTCGCGGCGCAGGCGTGCGCCGCCGCACTCGTCGCACCGTGTGTAACCTCGATACTTGCTCAAGAGAACGCGGTACTGGATCTTGTACGCCTTTCGTTCCACCATCTTGAAAAATCCGTTGATGCCATCGAACTGGCGGCCGAAGCCGTTCATCACGATATTCAATTGTTCCGGCGTGAGCTTGCTGAATGGGACATTCACCGGGATCTCCGCTTCGGATGAAATCGTCAATAAATCTCTAAGATTTTCGCGGAACTTCGGCGTCGTCCATGGCTGTATCGCGCCATCGCGGAGAGATTTTTCCTTGTTCGGGACGATCAAATCCATATCGAGCCCGACGGCGCGGCCGAATCCCTGACACTTCGGGCAGGCGCCAATCGGATTATTGAACGAAAACAGGTGCGGTTCCGGCTCTTCGTAACGGATGTGGTCGACCGGACATTCAAAATGCTGATTGAATGAGAGTTGCTCTTTCGTTTCAAGGTTAAATGTCGCGGCGTAACCGTCCCCCTCAACGAACGCGGTCTGGATTGAATCTGCCAACCGTGCTACGCTTGCCCGATCATTTTTCCGGAGAACATATCGGTCAACAAGAACGAAGGTCCCCTTTTTTGATGATGACGTGTACGCCCGTTCGTTGAGGTCAATCAATGCGCCGTTAACGATCAATCGGAAAAATCCGCGCATCTTCAGGGCCGAGAGTTCTTCTTTCAGGGTATGCCCTTCGTGCTCGCGCATCGGGAACACGAGGTAGAATTTTGCGCCGTCTGCCTCTTGCGTGACGCGATCGACGACGGTATGCACCGAATCGCGCGTAATGAGGCGGCCGCACATGTGGCAGTACGTTTTTCCGACACGGGCAAAAAGAAGGCGGAGGTAATCATAGATCTCGGTGGTCGTGGCGACAGTGGAGCGGGGGTTGCGCGTGTTCGTCTTCTGCTCAATGGCAATTGCCGGACTCATTCCTTGAATTGAGTCCACGTCCGGCTTGTCCATTCGTTCCAAAAACTGTCGGGCGTATGCAGAAAGGCTTTCCACATATCGGCGCTGGCCTTCGGCGTAGATCGTATCGAACGCGAGGCTCGATTTTCCCGATCCGCTCACGCCGGTAATGACCACGAGTTTATTCCGTGGAATATCGATGCTGATGTTCTTGAGGTTGTGAACACGCGCTCCTCGGATGCTGAGGAAATGTTTTGCTGCAGGAGTGCTTGATGTTTCCTTTAGAACAGGTGCGATCTGCTTTGCCTTTGCCATGCGGGCTTTAGTCGTGGGTCCGATATTTTCTCTGACTAGAGAATAGCGATATAAAGATCTATTTGCAAGAATCGGATTTGACGAGACCGAGTGATGCCATGACTTTCTGATTTAAATCGGCGAAAATTGTGTGATGAACGCATGCAAAATGACAGAAGTCATGGCATCACTATTTAATGGCGACCTCCGCACTTCTCGAACGATCTTGCATCCCTTCCCAAAAATGCCTACATTGATTGGAATTTTTCCAAAGAAATGACGAAGACAAATCTCAAAGGGCTTCCTTTGCAACAGTTGGAAGCTTTTGTTGCTTCAATAGGCGAGCCCAAATACCGCGGGAAGCAAATTTTCACATGGCTCTACAAGCACCGCGCAGCCTCGTTCGATGCGATGACCAGCCTTTCACAGTCGTTGCGCGACCGGCTCAACAACGAAGCAAGCATCGGCCATCTCGGCCTTGTAACCAAACAGAGTTCGGCATCGGACAGTACGATTAAATTTCTCTTCGCCCTTCCGGACGGACTGAGAATCGAAAGCGTTCTCATTCCCCCGCGGAAGGAATCAGTCGACGCGGAAAAGCGCCTCACGCTCTGCATCTCAACTCAAGTCGGCTGTCCGCTCGATTGCAGGTTCTGCGCTACCGCGACGATGGGCTTCGCCAGAAATTTGACCGCGGGCGAAATTCTCGATCAGGTCCTTGCGGTGCAGTCGATCAGCGAACGGCCGATTACAAATATTGTCTACATGGGAATGGGCGAGCCGATGCTGAATTATGACAATGTCATGACGTCGGTGGATATTCTCTCATCGGAAATCGGAATGGGCATAAGTCCGCGGCGGATTACCATCTCGACAGCCGGCTACGCGCACCACATCCGGCGGATGGCCGACGAAGGGAGAAAGCCGAAGCTCGCGCTCTCACTCCACTCGCTCAACAACGAGACACGCACATCCCTGATGCCGATTACAAAGAAGTTCCCCGTGGAAGAGCTGATGGACGCGCTCGAGTATTATTGCCACAAGACCAGGAAAAATGTAATGTTCGAATATATTCTTTTTGAAGGCATCAACGACGGTGATGATGATGTGAGAAAAATTATAAAAGCATCGAAACGATTTCCGTGCAGAGTGAATTTGATCCCGTTCCATTCCATCGAATTCACTCATCCGCACGGATTTTCTGCCTCACTTAAGGGGGCATCGCCGGAAAGAATCGCCCGGTTCTCCAAAAAGCTCCGCGATGCGGACATTCCGGTTTTCGTTCGCAACAGCGCCGGTGAAGATATCGACGCCGCATGCGGCCAACTCGCCGTAAACAACGAAGCCGCGCAGCCTGCACATGAACTGAGCGTTATCCTTTAATTCCTGATCCATTCTTCTTCATTCTCGAATCCACATCATGAATATCATTTTGTTCGGTGCGCCAGGCGTCGGCAAAGGAACGCAGGCCAAGATCCTCTCGCACATTTATCATATTCCTCACATATCCACCGGCGACATCCTCCGCGAAGCGATCAAGGAACAAACGCCACTGGGCATAAAAGCGAAGCAATTCATGGACCGCGGTAATCTCGTACCGGACGACGTCATGATCGGGATGATTAAAGATATTCTCCAAACCGACCGGTGTAAGAACGGTTTTATTTTTGACGGCTTCCCGCGGACGGTGGAACAGGCGCAATCGCTCCACCCGATCTTCAAAGAGCTTCATATCCATGTTAAGAAGGTAATTAATATCGAGGTAGACGAGAAAGAGATCGTTGACCGGCTTGGCCAGCGTCTGGTATGCAAAGGCTGCGGAAAAATCTACAATTCTGAAATGGACCATTTCAATATCGGCGATAAATGTTTCAAGTGCGGGGGCGAACTGTACCAGCGGAATGATGATAGAGCGGAAACAGTCAAGAAAAGGCTGCAAGTGTACCGAAAAGAAACAGAACCGGTCAAGAAATATTATGAAGATTTGGGATTGCTCCACAACGTGAACGGAGTCGGCGAGATAGAAGAAATCACGCAACGTCTCTTTACGGCGTTGAAGGATTAGGAAGCGGAAGTTAGGAGAGTGGAAGCAGTTGTAAGTTGTAAGTTTAGAGTTGCAGGTTTTAAGTTGTAAGTTGAGACATCTGAAAAATTCTTGAGTTAGTCATGGTGAGCGAAGGCGAACCATGATTTCACTCTAAATTTCACACTTCGACTACGCTCACTGTGAATTTTGTCGGCTTAAAACCAATTTTTCAGATGTCTCAAGTTATAAGTGGTAAGAATACAGAATTCAGGAGACAGCATATAGAATAAAAGTGCGAGGCTTGATTCGTAGGAAGGTTCCTGAGTGAACACCTCCTGTATCCTGAATCCTGTATACTCGTATCTGTATTCTTTCTCGACTCACAACATCGGAGTGACGAACAACCGTGCCTCCTTCCAAAAAATTGCTCCATTCTCTCGGCTCCAGTGAATCGCCGGTGGTGATTGCTCACCGCGGATCTTCCGAGGAGGCGCCGGAGAACTCCATCGCTGCATTTCATAAAGCGATCGAGGCAAAAGCCGACATGATCGAACTCGATGTGCGGCTCTCTTCCGACAATGAATTTGTCGTGTTCCACGACAAGAAATTGAATCGAACCTCCGATGGCCGCGGACTTCTGAATAGTTTCCCAGCGGGTGAGTTGACGGAGCTTGACAACGGGTCATGGTTCTCTCGGAAATTCTCACGCGAGCGAATCCCGCTCCTCCGCGATGTTCTTCCACTCACAAAACACGGTGTCATGATCAACATCGAAATCAAGCCCGATGTCACGAGCTTGAGCGAACTCTCGGTGGAGGAAGAAATTGTCAGAGTCGTGTCTAAATTCAAAGCGACCCATCGCGTCATGTTTTCGTCGTTCAATCATTTCATGATGAAAGCGATCAAGCGTATCGACGACGGTATCGTGACCGGAATTCTATACAATCCGATCGCCGATTTTCGTCATTCTCCCTCCCAACTCGCGGCTCGAGCGCACGCCGACATCTTTATTTGCAGCAAGTATCAACTCAACAGCGACGTCATGCACGATGCCCACAAGAACGATTGCCGCGTCTATGTCTATGGAGTCAAATCGGAGCGCGATGTGGAACGGATGGTCCGCCTCGGAGTCGACGGCATCATCGCCGACAATCCGGCGATGGTGAAGAGAATGTTTAAATCTCTTTTTTCTTAGAAGAGGATGAAGCTAGTGCCGTGTCCAATAAATAACATTGTGTGGTTGAACCGCTCCCAAAGGGATCCCTTTGGGACAAGACGCTAAGAACGCCAAGAAGGTTCAGTAAAATTGATAATAATATTCTTTGCGATCTTGGCGCCTTGGCGGTAAAATACAATATAATTATTGGGGATAACACTAATTGGTGGAAGCCGTCTTTCATAGACGGCTTTTTTATTGGGGAGAATTTATTCGTTGGAGTTATTTTGATTCAGCGACTTCGATAACGGCGAACGCCACGACGGAGGCGTCGGAATGGGAGAGTGAAAGATACACGGTGCTCTTCTCCAATGCTTGCGCTGTGATGCCGTGGAGGATCACGCTCGGCTTTCCCGACAGCTCGTTCATCACCTCGACATTTTTCCATTCAAACTCGCCGCTCCATCCGGTCGCCAACGCTTTGCTCACCGCTTCCTTTGCGGCGAATCGCGCCGCGAAATGCTGGGTAGGATTTTTTCGCGATCGACAGTACGCAATTTCCGCGTCGGTAAAAATTTTCCGCAGAAAGGTGTCGCCGAACTTTTCTATCGACGATTGGATCCTTTGTATCTCTATAATGTCAACGCCGATTCCTTGAATCACTCTTCTCTTCCCTTTGTGCCGTTTCGTGCTTGTGGTCCGTGAATCGTTATATTCTCACTTTATTTTCATCTCTCACAATATCGATCAGCTCCGCAATGTCATCCACTTCGAAGTCCGCATTCGATTCGACGGTGCCGAATGTATCGCCGTACCGTGCGAAGACGGTTTTCATCCCCACTTTCGCCGCCCCGACGACGTCTCGTTCAGCCCAATCGCCGACCATGAGCGCCTCACTTGCATCGACGCGGAGCAGTTCGAGTGCGCGACGGAACGGCGCTTCGTGAGGCTTGCGTTGTCCGGTGTCTTCAAACGTGACTACATTGTTAAAAATGTGGTGAAAGTTGAGGTACGAGAGCCGCAGCCACGCCTCGCGCGCGGGCGCATCGGACACGACGGCCAGACGGATCCCCATTTTCAATAACTCCATGAGTGTCATATAGACGTGAGGATACGGTACAAGCGCCGCTTCACGAGCGCGCCGGTAGGCAATGACTCCGGCAGACAGAATCTTGTAATCGACTTTTTGAAATTCGTCGTACAACAGCTGGTCGAAGACGTTCTGGAATTCCATCCCGCGTTCTTTGTAGATGGCGTTGATACGCGATTGAATATCGTCCCGGCTTAATTGCAGACCTGCGTCCATCATGGCGTCAATGGCTGCATCGATCGCCTTGCGCTTCATCAGCATGAAATCGACAAGCGTGTTATCCAAATCGAAGATGACCGCTTTGATCATGATTTCGGAGAGTGTTGGAGAAGCGTCTCGACCGCAATGCGGTACCCCGCAGAACCGAATCCGGAAATCTGTGCCTTGCATACGGGCGCGATAACCGAGTGTTTTCGGAACTCTTCGCGTAAATGAATATTCGAAAGGTGAACTTCAATAACCGGAACCGTCAAGGCTGAAATGGCGTCGCGAATCGCGTACGAGTAGTGTGTGAATGCCGCCGGATTGATCACAACGGCATCTACCTTTTTCGAAAGTGTCGATTGCAGTTTGTCGATTATCACACCCTCGTGATTCGACTGGAAGAACGTGAAGCGAATCTTCGGAAATGCTCGCCGGAGTTCATCCTGAATATCTTTCAGGGTCTGAGTGCCGTAGATTTCCGGCTCCCGCCTGCCGAGAAGATTGAGATTGGGTCCGTTGATGACGAGTACGTTCATGAGTGTGGAGTCCGTAGTCCGCAGTCCTGAGTCCGAGGTCCAAAGTCCAAGGTTCGGAAAACTGGGGTTTGATCTTCAATTCCTAATTCATCCCTCATCTCTTCTCTCTTTTCTCTTATCTCTATTCAATCACGCGCTACCGTGCCCGTACAAGCTCGTCTTCGATAAACACTCGGATCGCCGGTTTGATGAACACGTTATCGATCCCAAGCTCTCCGAACGCCTGCGAAATAACCGATGCTTTTCGGTTCGGATTGAGCTTTTTATTCACGACAATAATGCGCTCGTCGCGCAACAGGCAATACCCGCCGTCGAAATCGCCCTTTTCAAACCGGATGCGAACTCCCAGATCACGGGCAACAATATCGAGCTCGGACAATATCTCCTCAGCAGTCATATCGTGATCCATCCATAAAGTTCGAGATTCTACTTCTTCATCGGCTGCCAGACTACCAGCCCGACGATCGTGTAATACGACAACAATGCAATCATCGGGACGCCCGCTAATGCGGCAAGCCGATGGATAAACAGAACGCGGAAGTCCGTCAACGACGGGTTAAAAAAGAAATCAAGCGAAATCATTTTCCAATCAAGGTAGAGCGTATAGAACTCTACGGGGGAAAACATGAAAAATAGGATTGCGCTCATCATGAGCCATCCGTTTTGCTTGAACGGAAGTGTTGTGGTACTCACGAAGAAAATCGCGCTGGCAAATGTTCCAAGATATCCGCCGATCACGATCACAGAACTGAGACTGATCAGCCGAAACACCTCCCCCTCAAGTTCCGCATCCAGGTTTGTCTTGAACTGCAGCGTTCCAAAATTCAGGAGCTCGTTGCCGATCACGGCGCGGACATTAACGGCGCCCAGCCAAATAATTGAACTGACCATGAGCGCAAAGAGGGAAATCCTGGCAATCTGATTTCGCATAAAGTAAAATTAGAACAATTCCCTCTGAGTTGCAACCTACCCAAAGAGTTTCATTCTCTTTGGGACAAATAGAGTCTCGTTGGTGGGCCCGTCGAGTCCTTACTAATGATGTTACTTTCTTTCCGAGAAAGTCCCAAAGGGATCACTTCGGGAAAAGTAACCAAAGAAATCTTATCGAAATCGTAACGCACGGATTCAATCCCATCCGCACTTGCTGACAATTTCGGTGCGCCAAGAGGGATGAGGCCTTGTCCATTGAACCGAAGCACCGAAATTGAAACCCTCCGATTGAATCCTTCCCCCCCCCGCGCACCCAACGATTTCGACGCGACCGGAACGATGCTGCGTTGATGAACTCGGAATCGGCGGCATGTGCGAGGGGGCGATGCGTGCGTTAAGAAAACGGCTGGCCTGAGAGGTGGCGTGTGTGAGTCGTTTTCTTCGGCAAGTGCGCGGCGAAGCATCGCAAGGGTTTCGATTCCGAAAAGCTCTCATTGCTTCTTTCTCTGGCATCAGAGAAAGAAGGGAGTGGATAAGTTGTACCAAAATTAAAGACTACCAGCAGTGATGCCATGACTGGCCAAGACATCGCTTTTCAGTTACCGAACAATCAGTACCCGTACTTTGCTCCGCACTTTGATCGCGCCTTTGCCTTTGAGAATTGTTGCCATGGAGAGGTGCGTGCCGCGGACTTCTATGATCTGAACCTCTCCGACTCGGGCATCCTTCGTTCCAAGCGCCTCTTTTGTGGTGGGATCAAGGATAGGCTCTCCCTCCACGAACACCGTTAGGACATCACCCACCTGCACGCTTTCGTCCGAGCCGATGTTGAGAAACACCTGGTCAGAGTCGACGAGGACTATTTCTCCCCGCACAATCCGCCGAGTCAAACGAGTTGCGGTGTCTGCACCGGTCGAATCGATTTGGAGGGTTGATGATACGACAGCGGCCTTTGTCTTCAATGCCGGTATAGCCTTTTCAAGTTTTCCAGCGAAGTCTTCCGCGCACTTCAGCATTGCCTCGCCGATAATTGTCTTATTGAATTGATCGCCTCCAAAGTAGAGGTCATCGAGAGAAAAAAATTGATTCGTCCTTTCCGTTTGCTTGCCAAACAACGTGATGCCAAGCCCCTTATCTTTGACCACGCCTGACGCATCGCCTTCGTAGAGAGGAGAGATCTCCTTATTAGCGCGGAGTTCTGCGGCGTCGTAGATTGAAAACTGCAACTGGACTTCGCCGGCGAATGCCTCGTACCCCGCGAGTGTCTGTTCTGCCACGAGAAATCGTGAGACAGAGAATGTTTCCACCGAGCCAAGAATGATGTACCGTAAGTGGAATTCTTCTGAATACAACTGAAGCGACTGTGCTGATCTCCGGTTTCTCCCATTAATGTGCTCTGCTGTATCAAAATATGCGACGGTAATCGGGCTGACAACGCCCGTCTGAAATCTAAGTCTGCAGTACGACGCCATGTAGCGCGGGATATCGTATCCCAACTTCCATTTGCCGCCAAATCCTGAATTATCTTCAATGGGTGTGAAGAGGAGCAGCGTGTCGGAACCAGCGAAATAGATTGATCTATTAGGTTCCTGCGCGAACGCGACGGGAGGGAAAAATCGAATAATGCACACAAAGAGGACAGCACACTTCAGTCTACTCATACAGCAGATACTTCTTTCGGACCAATCTAAATGATTCGATATCTTTATTCCAATGTGAAACAATTTCTTCGACCGGAGCCTTCTTTTCGAGAGCCAAACGGACTGCGTTTGTGCCCATTACCTTATCGAACATTTGAATTCGTGACGAATCGGATAATGCGAAAATGCTTTTCGCGGGGTACAACTCGTTTATCACCTCAATGATGTGGAGTTGGAGATTGACAAGATTTACCTTCTCGCGGTCGAGAATGTAAATCTGCACTCCGTTCACTTGTTTCCCCTGCATCGCCGCATAGAAGGGTTTGTAGATGATCGGACGGAAGTAGACGCCCGCAATTTTCTTGGCGTTCAGTGATTGGGCAAAACGCGAAGCATCGATCCATGGAGTGCCGACAAGTTGAAACGGCAATGTGTATCCGACGCCAATACTCACAGCATCAAGCTCACCGAGAATTCCCGTTCCAGCATAAAACAACGCCGTCGCAGCGTTCGGGATATGAGGCGACGGGGGAACCCACTCCAATCCGGTCTCTTCCCACCACATCGAACGATTCCATCCTATTATCTTGATAACAGTGAGCCTGCATGCCACGCCGCCTTTGAGCCACCCTTCGACGTTCAACAACGTCGCCAGCTCGCCGCACGTCATTCCGTAGACATATGGGATCGGGAACATGCCGACAAATGATTTGTATTTTACGTCGAGAATATTCCCCTCGATCTTGTTTCCAGTGAGAGGATTCGGCCTGTCGAGCACGACAAAATCGATATTGTTCTCGGCGGCGGCTTCCATGGCAACCGCCATTGTGTTGATGTAGGTATACGATCGCGAGCCGATATCCTGGATGTCGTATACCAGAACATCAACCCCTTTGAGCATTTCGGGAGTCGGCTTGGTAGTTTTTCCGTAGAGCGAGTACACCGGAATCCCCGTTGCCGAATCGGTGTACGAATCAACCCGTTCTCCGGCTGCCACATCCCCACGGACACCGTGTTCCGGGCCATAGAGGGCAACGAGCTTGAGCTCCTTCGCTCGCGCAAAGATATCGACTGTGGAAACGAGAGTGTTAGAAACTCCGGTCGGATTGGTGATCAGGCCAACGCGTCTGCCGATGAGCGGAGAGAAGTTGTTTTCGACGAGAACATCAATGCCGGTTTTAATGACGGGCTTAGGCCGCGGTTGAGGTTGTGCGTGGAGAGTGACAGCTAATGCAAAAGTCAAAATTAGAAATGATAAATTCTTCACAGTCTTCTTCGGTTTGGTCTAACAATAAGGTTGTCTCTCTTTTCATAATTCTTATTTCATAATTCCTAATTCATCCCTCATCCCTTATCCCTCTTCCCTTCGATCTAGATCCCCCGCAGTTTCGTCGCCTTGGCCACGCGGTCGACAGCGAGGATGAATGCGCCGATCCGTATCGAGACATTATATTTCTCGGTAGTCTTCATAACTTCAGCGTAACTCGTCGTCATTATTTTTTCAAGTTCGGCGACGACGCGCTGGTAATCCCACCGGAATTGTTGAAGATTCTGCGCCCATTCGAAGTAGCTTACGGTGACGCCGCCGGCATTCGCGTAAATATCGGGGATGACTGGAATTTTCCTCGCTGCGAAGATATCGTCCGCTTCGTAGGTGGTGGGTCCGTTGGCGGCCTCCACGATGAGTTTCGCCTTCACGCGGTCGGCGTTGCGAGCGTGCAATTGACCCCCCATCGCGGCAGGAATAAGGACGTCGCACTTCAATTCCAACAATTCTGCATTTGTGATTTTCGCAGCCCCCTTTAGTCCAACAACGGAACCGGTCTCGAGAACATGTTCCATTGCATCTTTATAGCGGATGCCGCGCGGATTGTACACTCCCCCTTTTACATCGCTGACACCGACAACCTTCACACCAAATTCATCTTCCAGAATTCTTGCAGCATGGGCGCCGACATTTCCGAATCCCTGAATTGCCACCGCGGTTTTCCTCAGATCAAACTTGAATGATTTCGACGCTTCGCGCAAGGCAATGCACACTCCTCGTCCGGTCGCCTCCTCCCGCCCAGCAGAGCCTCCCAGCTCGAGAGGCTTACCCGTGACAACCGCGGGCGTATGACCATGACGCCTGCTGTATTGATCCATCATCCACGACATCACTTGTGCATTGGTGTTGACATCGGGTGCGGGAATATCTTCGGACGGTCCGATCACGCAATCAATCTTTTGCGTGAAAATGCGTGTGAGGCGTTCAAGCTCTCCGAGCGACAATTGTTTCGGGTCGACAGCGATGCCCCCTTTTGCACCGCCGAACGGGATATCGACGATCGCCGTCTTCCACGTCATCAACGACGCGAGGGCTCTCACTTCATCGAGGTCGACATCCGGATGATACCGAATGCCACCTTTAGTCGGACCGCGAGCATTATTATGCTGTACGCGATACCCGATGAACGTGTTAAGTTTCCCGTCGTCCATGATGATCGGAAGCTCTACGCGCAATTCACGGTCGGGAGTCTTGATAAGCTGCTTTATTTCTTCGCTCAATTGGAGCTTTGCCGCTGCGATGTCAAAATTGTGCAGCACAACATCATACGAACTGATATTTTTCGCGGGCTGACTGGGCTGGCGGACAGGCAGTGCAACGGATTGCGGGGTGCCGCCTCGCCGGTTCTTTTTTGGTGAGGATTTCTTGCGCACGTTTTTCTTGTGTGCCGGTTTCTTGTGCACCAGTTTCTTGCGAATTGGCCTTGATTTTTTCCGAAGGGCTGTGCGCTTCTTTTTATGAACGCTCTTCTTATTTTTCTTCTTGCGTGCCATCATGAACTCCTTTCACATCCTCGTACGCGATTTCCTTTGATCATGTTCGTACATTGCCCGTGCAATGAATTCATTTTCTATCCTCTACGGGTTTGTTGTAGGGGGCGTTGTGGGGGCGTTCAATTGAACGCCCCCACGGTTGTCATCATTGAGCCGTCGAACGATGGTCAATGTTCCAGTTTTTCAGCCAGCTGATATCGTGTAACAATTGCATGAGACGGTCCATAGCTTCAGGCGTCATTCTGAAATACCCTGTTGTAAACCGTCGCTTTACATCGTCGGGTGCTTCTTTAACGAGCAGGCGGACAAAGGTCAACGCTTTCTCCAGGTTCTCTGCGAACTCGTGATCAAGTTTCTCATATCCCTCTCCGTTCTTGCCGATGCGCTTCATGACTGCGGAGGTATTGACAAGGAACTTGGCGATGAATGTCAAATCGTCGAGCACTAGGTCGTGGCGATGAAGTCTTGAGAGTTCAATCAGCGAGGCAAGGTCATCGGGGTGATGAAGTTTCTCCCGGGAAAAATTCTGAAGCGAGGAGACGAGCAACGTGGTTTCCTGACTGATAACCATCTACAATTTGCGAAAGTGATTTTTGGTCGGATTCAATATAGAGCATCTTCAAAAGAGAATCAATAAGAAATGAGCAATGATCAATCACCAATGATCAATGATGAATGATCGATGGAAAACACTGGTATTTGTATCATAAATCATGGTTTTTCATTACTCATTGCTCATTGGTGATTGATCATTGCGCATCATTTATTTCCCGATCAGGCGCAACGACGCAGTGTACACTTCATCAATACCGATATCGTTCATGCATTTGAAATGGCCTTTCGGGCATTCCGCCCGGCCGATGTGCGAACAGGGGCGGCACGTGAGGGAATTATTCTCGATAAGTACGGATTCCGTCCCGTACGGGGCGAATCCAAATTCTTTAACCGTCGATCCAAAGATGGCGACCACCTTCCGCTGTCGGGCGCAGGCCACGTGCATCAGGCCGCTGTCATTAGTGAGGACAATATCGCAGAACTCCATTGCGGCGGCCACTTCCAGCAACGAAAACTCTCCGGAGAGATCTGTCACTGCATTTTCAGAAACTCGCATTTCTATCTCGGACGCGATCGCGGAGCAGTCGCTTTTATCGGCCGCGCCGCCAAACAGCAGCACTTTCGCATGCATTTCTTTCGCGAAACGCGCACTCACAGCGGAAAATTTTTCTTTCTGCCAGCGCTTCGTAAAATGTTTTGCCCCGGGACAAACGCCGATCACTTTATTGAATTCGCTGAGCCGCAGCTTCGCGATTTTTCCCGAAACAGCAAACTGAATTTCATCGGGGATGAAGAGTTCCAGCCCTTTGCCATCGTCCGTAATCCCGAATTCGCCAAGCGTCTCGATGTAGCGATCTGCGATGGGGACGTTTCCGGCATAAATGTTGCGTTTCAAATGCACAAGCTGCCATCGCTCATAGAGCCGCTTGTTGACAGTGACGACCTCCTTCGTGTTGCAGAAATTGCGCAAGTAAATCGTCCTCAGATTGTTGTGGATATCAACAACAAGGTCGTACTCCTCCGCGCGAAGAGTGTCCCGGAGCTCCTGAAGGCCGCGAAACCCGCGCGCATCATCGAACTCGTGAATGACCGAGAGATGATGGTTGAATTTCACGAGGTCCGCGTATTCCTGCTTCACTACGAAATCGATCCTGGCTTTGGGACCCGCAGAGGCGCGCATCGCTCGAAGAAGCGGCGATGAAAGAACGATGTCGCCGATGGAACTTAATCGAAAGACAACTGTTTTAGTAGGTAATGATCGTTTCATACCAAAGTTCTTGTGAGCGTGGTTCAAAATAGCGTTTTGATTTTCTACTTGCAACGTAAATTGGTAGTCGGGTCTTCTGATTCTTATGTCATTGATTAGCCAAGTGATGCCATGACTTTCTCAATTTGATACGCGAGAATTCAGAGAATGGCACAACCAAAACAGTAGAAGTCATGGCATCACTATACATCTCATGGTAGCGACTCGTTGGCGGCTTCCGTATGCTCCTTAAGCACCACCCCTTAATCCCCTCCTCATCGAGGAGGGGAATGCCCGGCCTGTCCGCTCGACGAGTCGAGTCTTCGACCGTTTTTTTGGCGGAAGGGCCAGGGGTGGTCGCAAACATTTCCGGGAGTGTTTCACTTTTCTTGGCAGACCAACCCACTACTCTTAAATTGATTTTCCCGCATCCACACACTATATTGTTCTGCCATCAATCCAATAAGGAGTTGTAAAGAATATGTCCCGTCCCTCGACGCTCGGCGAGTTGAGAAATAGTGGCTATAAGGTTCTTCCTGTCAAAGAAGAGATCAGAAACAATCTGATAAATAAAATACAAAACGGCGAGCAGCTCTTTCCGGGAATCATCGGTTACGAAAAAACCGTTGTCCCGGCCCTGATCAATGCTATCCTGGCAAAACACGATATTATCTTGCTTGGACTTCGCGGACAGGCAAAATCGCGCCTCGTGCGCCAGATCCCATCCCTTCTCGATGAATATATACCGATCATCAAGGGAAGCGAGATCAACGACAATCCATTTGCTCCCGTCAGCAAATTCGGGGCCGATCTGATCAAGCAATATGGCGATGCGACCGAGATCGAGTGGATTCAGCGCGACTCGCGTTTCAGCGAAAAACTCGCGACGCCTGATGTCACGATCGCCGACCTCATCGGAGACATCGACCCGATCAAAGCGGCAACACAACGGCTCCACTACTCGCACGAGGGGGCGATCCATTTCGGATTGATACCCAGGAGCAACCGTGGAATTTTCGCGATCAACGAATTGCCCGACCTCCAGCCGCGCATCCAGGTCGGCCTCTTCAATATTTTGGAAGAGAAGGATATTCAGATACGCGGATTTAACATTCGCATCCCGCTCGACGTCATGATCATCTTCACGGCAAACCCGGAAGACTACACAAACCGCGGGAACATCATCACTCCATTAAAGGACAGAATCGATTCGCAAATTCTGACACACTATCCGCGGTCGCTTGAAGATGCCATTGCGATTACGGAACAAGAAGCGTGGGTCCGGCGCAATGGATTGGATGCACACGTGCCTTACTATTTCAAAGAAATAATCGAGCACATTGCATTCGAGGCGCGCAAGAGCGAATTTGTCGATCAGAAATCGGGCGTGAGCGCACGACTCACGATCGCCGCGATGGAAAATCTCGTGAGTAATGCCGAAAGGCGCTCGATCATATTGAATGAGAAGTGCGTGGTACCTCGAATTTGCGATCTGCCGCATGTCCTTCCCGGATTAACGGGAAAACTCGAGCTCGTTTTCGAAGGCGAACAGGAAGGATCGATCAAAGTAAGCCGCGCGCTTATTGGTAAGGCAGTGCGCACTGTATTCAAGAAATATTTCCCGGATCCCCTGCAAAAGCGGCAGAGAACCCAGCAGCAAACCCACGACGACCCGGAGTACGGAAAAATTCTCAGCTGGTTCGAATCGGGAAACACGCTGGAAGTGGCCGACGATATGCCCCTCGCTGCATACTTGACTGAGCTCGAACGTGTGAAAGGATTACGTGACCTGACGAAACGCCACTTGAAAATTGACGAAAACAGCAAGTACGAGCTGGCCTCCGCTATGGAGTTTGTACTGGATGGACTGCATCAGAATTCCAAAATTGCTAAAGACGAAGTTGAACACGTCACGACGTACAAAGATATGGTAGGAAGCATCTTTACCGGACGAGGCGCTGCGGAGGACTATGAGTTGGAGAGTGATAGGTAGCGCCGGAGTCCGGGGTCCTGAGTCCGTAGTCCGAGGTCCTGAGTCCGTAGTCCAAAGTCCAAGGTCCGTAGTCCGGGGTCGGCAGATCAGAGTATTGAATCCTGTCTCCCGAATCCTGAATTCTGTATTCAGAATTCCTAATTCTTAATTCCTATTTCATAATTTCAAAGAATGCGCTTCCTCTACACAAAGTGGACTCCTCAATCGCAGACTGACGAGCAGCGGCTGCAAAACCTTATGCAGCTCTTTAGTCATTTGCTCATCCAAACGAGCGGCGATGTCGAAGAAGCGATGGAATGGCTGCGCCAGCTCGCGGAAGAATACGGCATCTTCGACGAAAATCTCTCCATGGAAGATCTGATCGCGAAGTTGAAAGAGATGGGCATCATCGAAGAAGTGAACAACACGCCTGTGCTAACGACGAAGGGCGTACAGAAAATCAGGCAGGACGCACTCAAGGAGATTTTTTCATCCCTCAAAAAAACACCGATGGGCTCGCATGAAACGCCGCACACCGGCGCGGGCGTTGAACGCCTGAGCGAGACGAAGAAATGGGTCTTCGGCGATATGCCGACGAATATCGACCTTACGTCGACCATGACGAATGTATTCAAGCGGGATGGAATCGAGAATTTTAATTTGACGGAAGACGATCTCGAAGTCTACGATACCGAGAACCTCTCGACGTGTGCGACTGTGCTCATGCTCGATATCAGCCACAGCATGATACTGTATGGAGAGGACCGCATCACGCCGGCAAAGCAGGTAGGATTGGCGCTCAGCGAGCTGATCATGACGAAATTCCCGCGCGACTACATCGCGCTGGTCGTTTTCGGGGACGATGCGAAGCTCGTCAGCATCAATGAGCTCCCATTTCTTAACGTCGGGCCGTATCACACCAATACGAGGGCCGGATTACAGCTTGCCCGGAATCTCCTTCGGCGCTGCGGCAATGTGAATAAGCAAATTTTCATGATTACGGACGGCAAGCCATCTGCGATGTTCGACGACGCCGGAAGACTCTACAAGAACTCGTTCGGACTCGACCCGAAGATCGTGAACAAGACTCTCGATGAGGCCGTTGCATGCAGGCGCGAGAAAATTACCATCAGCACGTTCATGGTTGCGCGCGATCCGTATCTCATTAATTTTGTGGAAGAATTGACGAAGGCAAATCATGGGCGGGCATACTATTCTTCCCTTAATAACCTTGGACAATTTATTTTCGTCGACTATATCCGGAACAGACGCAAACTTTTTTCTTCATGACCTTCATTCATGGGCATCTCGCAATATTCCCGTTGATAAAATATCAAGAAATGGTTACATTGACACACTGAATTTTCTGCTCCCACTCAACAACAGAGAGGAATTCTTATGAAGTCATCCGTCGTACTGTTCATTCTTGCTTGCGTGTTCTTTGCGAGCGTCCCGCAGGCGTCAGCGCTGCCGAAATTTGCAAGCAGGGTTGGTGCGAAGTGCCAGGCGTGCCATGTGAATCCGACCGGTAAAGGGATGAGAAACACGTTTGGCTCAACGTATGGCCGCGAGGAACTGCCGATGCGGACATACAAAACCGTCCAGGACACGAGCGAAGATGGCAAAGTGACGGTTACGAAAGAGGACGTTACGAACCTCGAAGATTTCTCGACAAACCTTACTCCGTTTTTTTCTTACGGTGCGGACTTCCGCAGTCTCTATTTCTACGACGGCAAAAGTAAGGGGACGAGCTTTTTCCAGATGCAGGGCGATCTCTATTTTGACCTGCGCATAAACAAGACGTTCAGAGTGTATCTGGACAAAGGATTATACAGCGGTTTTGAAGTCTTCGGGCTTGCGAAGGTGCTGCCGCTCGACGGCTACATCAAGCTCGGGCAGTTCATCCCAGCCTACGGAACAAAGACCGACGATCATAATGCGTTCATCCGCGGCGGACCCTATTCAACCCTTAATCCTGCCCTCGCAGGTTATCGGCAGGGACTCATATTCGGACAGCGCTCCGAGCAAACGGGGGTTGAAGTCGGAATAGCCCCCGGCATATTCTCATTGCAAGTCGGATTGTTCAATGGTGCGCCGAATGCCGGAGTGGGTGGAACGTCCGCGACAAAATTCAAGGCGGTCGCTGTCCGCGGCGACGCGACAATACAGACTGATGGAATGAATGCGAACATCGGTTTGTCGTGGTACAACGATCCAAATCCCAGTCCGCTCGAAAAAGGAACGTTCTACGGCGCGTTTGGCTCCGTGACTGTCTTGAAGAACCTTACATTTATCGGTGAATTCGATTACATCAAGACGCCGGTCGGGGGAAGCGATACAACCGGTTATATGTTGTATACCGAAATTAATTACATGGTAGCGAACGGCGTCGATCTAAAAGTGGGATATGATTTCTACGATCCAAACAGAGATTTGAAGACCGGCAGCAGCGGCAGGATCACGGTCGGCGGAGAATTCTTCCCAATGAGCGGCGTTGAAGTGCGTCCGTTGTATCATATCAATCAGGAAAAGCCGACGGACATTTCTAATAACGATTTTCAGTTAATGTTCCATTTCTTTTTATAGAAGGCGGATTGAATGATACGAACGTATTTTTTTCTGGCATTTGTCTCGGCGACATTCCTTGCGGTGATTGGAGGATGTAGCGATATGGGATCGAATCCGCCGAAGCCCGCCGGCCCGCCCCATATTACATCCTTCCAGCCCGACTCGGCTTTTGCAGGCGACACGCTCAAGATCGTTGGGACAGATTTCGGAGCGAGCAAGGGATCGAGCACAGTTACAGTCGGGGGCAAAAACGCCGACACGATCTACCTCTGGAGCGCGAATGAGATTCGCCTGAAGATCCCTGCTGCAGCCGTGACAGGAAATGTCACCGTTACCGTGGGCGGAACAGCCAGTAACGCGGTGACCTTCAAAGTGCGCGGAACTGTCGTCGCGGATGTGTCATTTGTGCTTGATGTCGCTCCCGTCTTTGCGAACAACGGTTGCGTTGGCTGCCATGGGGGTACCAACAACTTGAGAGTAGACACGTACGCTCGGTTAATGTTGGGCACGAGCCTCAACGGACCTGTCATCACACCCGGAAACGGGGAAGGAAGCGTCATCATCAAGAAGCTGCGAGGCACGGCGTCATTCGGCGACCGGATGCCGCAAGGGGGACCGTTTCTCAGCAATTCGGTTATCGACAAGATCTCTCTCTGGATTACCCAAGGCGCAAAAAATAATTAACATCGTAGCGCAATAATAGGAGTACACAATTGATGAAGTCTCTCTTTTCCGTCGTTTTCATTGCGGCAATCGTATTCGCATCCGGCGCTACATCACAGGAGAAGAAAAGCACAAAGAAGCCGACAGTTTCATTTTCAAACGATGTCTTCCCCATCATCAAGAAGCGGTGCCTCCCGTGCCACGCAGCGGACAGCGAGAACCCGAGCGAATTAATTGTGGAGACGCTCTCTGATCTTGTCAAAGGAGGCAAGCACGGAAAACCGATCATCCCGAAGAACGGCGATGTGAGTATCCTCGTTCAAAAAATAAAGCCGAATCCCCCTTTCGGCGAGCAGATGCCCCTGATGACGAAAAAGAAATTAACCGACGAAGAGGTCGAACTGTTCAAAACGTGGATTGACCAGGGGGCGAAGAAGAACTAGGGTGGTAGGGATGAGGGAAGAATGATGAATTAGGAATTAGGAATTGGGTATTAGGGATTGGGAATAAGGAATCGGGAGTTCTGGAATATTGACTATCGATTGTCATTCTGCTCGGAACGAAGAATCTTAAAGCTAGAATGAAAGAAGAATTCGAAGATTCGTCGTCGTCCCGGCAAGCCGCCACTCTTCAGCATGACATTTACGGGGTTTTTTCAGAAATCTCACCTAGTGTGCCGTCTCTGAAATACCTTGAATAAGTCCCGATCAGTGAAAAGGCGAATTTGAATGATTTTCAAGCAAAACCACAAGAAAAATATTCGACGTACTTGCGAGACGGCAC
>JAGVPT010000184.1 GCA_020052095.1 Bacteroidota bacterium
CAATAAGAGATTATTGTGCTCACTCCATTGCTTTTGGCGCGAAAGAATGAGTCGTTCATAGCGCCAAAAGCAACGGCGTGGTTGCTCGAACGTTAGGCGCAATTTGTCAGCACAGTCTCGGAACACTATTTTGAATCACAAAAAAGGAGATTATACAATGAGCAAAACAATGAAGTTCGTTCACTACTTCGGACTCATCCTATTCTTGGGAAGCATCTTTACCTACACTCTAATATCCACGCTAACGAAAAACGCTTCATTAGAGAATCTAGTGTTCGCTCGACAGATTATCAGTTCCGGAACAATATTCCTTACTCTACCGGGGATGTTCCTTATCCTTGTAGCTGGCATAATCATTACACTTAAGGATTTTCATTTCTTAAGGCACAGATGGCTGAATATAAAACACGCAATCATCGTTATCATTATTCTGAATACATTCATTTTCATCCTTCCCGCTGAAAGAGAAGCTCTTGAGTTGGCTAAAGCTTCTCTCGCACAAGGTAAACTATTGTCTGAATACACTTCAGCATATATGAAAGAGTCAATCGCCGGGGCTCTCAATGTTCTCTTGGTAGTTGTTTCTATTATTGTCGCTATCTGGAGATTTGAAAAAAAACCAGCAACCAATAATGCAAGTAACTTCTGACAAACTGCGCCTAACAACCAAAAGCACGACGCTCACATCATTTGATATGAATTATAGAGTTCGCTCAATGCAGTTTGCCGCGTGTTGGTTGCTTCGCTCTTTTGATAGCAGCAAACTGCACTGCGTGCTTTTGGTGAACGTTATGTGAAAATGGCGGCACGCACCTTTCTCATTTCTGACAAAACGATGTTTCAGTATGGTCTTTTTTGGTGAGATTTCTTGGCTTGTGTTCGGCACGATTTGTGCGTTATGAACAGCTTGTCAATCCACTATTACACTTGAAAGGAATCTAACAATGCTTCTCTATCGACTACTTTTCTTCTCTCTGTTAATACTTGCCACGTCATTATCTAATGTGATCGCCCAAGATAAGCCTGCAGGAAAAGTCAGCGGCTACGTCTTCGGAGATTACTTCTACAAGATTGGGGGAGATTCCACGGGGAGCGGATCACAATACTCTACCTTAGGAAAGGACCAACAGGCGTTTCAATTTCGCCGTCTATATCTGTACTACGATCACACGTTCGATGACCGGTTCTCAGCTCAGTTTCTCCTCGAGGGAAATGATAAAACTTTCACAGACGGTAAGCACGGTGTGTTTGTGAAGACAGCGTATCTGGAGTGGAAGAACATTTTTGCAAACAGCAATCTCTGGTTCGGATTGATACCAACGCCAACGTGGTCATTGCTTTCTGAGAAAGTCTGGAACTACCGGTCGATCGAGAAAACCGTCGCCGATTTTCGTGGACTCGGAAGTGCCTCTGATATCGGTATTGGTATTCGAGGAAAGTTTGACGAAGGTGGAACCGTGAATTACGTTGCTATGATTGGCAACGGTAATGGACAGAAACCTGAGAACAATAAGTACAAGAAGTACTATGCCTCGTTGAACGTCAAGCCAGTGAAGGAACTTGTGATCGAGGGGTATGTCGACTTTGAGCCCGCAGCGAACGAGAAGGATAAGACTACTTTCAAGGGTTTTGCAGCCTATCAATCAGAGCACATCACGGTCGGTGCTGAAGCAGTTACTCAAATTCAGAAGAAAGCTACATCGACGGGCGATGATCGAAGTCCGTTAGGTCTTTCATTCTTTGCCTGGGCGCCGATTCCTGGCAGTGAGAATTTCAATGCATTCGCGCGTTTTGATTTCTACAACCCCGATACAAAAGTCTCAAGTGCGGGATTCAAGGAGGCCTTTATTACTGCTGGTCTTGATTACATGCCCATCAAAAACGTACACATCATGCCAAACGTGTGGGTGAATACGTTCTCGAATAAAGCATCGGGTGGAACCAACAGGGATGCAGATGTCGTCGGCCGAATAACATTCTTTGTCGTGTACAAATAGATTCTCATCTCAATAAGGAGAAAAAGTATGCATAAAACAATTGTGGATAAGAAAGTTTCGCGCCGTACGTTTTTCAAACACACGGCCGGTGCTGCTGCGGGTGCAGTTGCTGCAACGGCGCTTCTTCCCGGATTGAAAGAAACGGGAAAACTCATTGCGGACACTGTGAAGGTGAATATTGATAACGATACACTCACCATGCACAACGATCTCCAGCGAGCACTGGAAAAACCAATTGAACAACGCAAGTGGGCGATGGTGATCGATATCCGCAAGTGCATCGGCTGTCATGGATGCACAGTCGCGTGCGTTGCCGAAAACAATTTGCCGCCAGGCGTTACGTATCGCACAGTGCCAGAAGTCGAAACCGGTGAGTATCCGGAAGTGCAGCGCATTTTCATGCCAACCAATTGCATGCAATGTGAGAAAGCTCCCTGCATAGAAGCCGCCAACAAAATTGCAAAAGGCTCAATGTCTCGTCGTGCTGATGGCATTGTTGTTATCGATTATAAAAAGATGAAGGGAAAAAAAGTCTTTGAAGCGGCAAGCAAAGCATGTCCTTATCCAAAGTCCCTGTGGTATGATGAGGGCAAGAATTATACAGATGGGACTCCAATGGTCCAGCCGTACGAGAAACGAAAAGCAAAGGAATACGGGATAGAGTGGAGTCGTGCCGACTTGAAGGGAACCACGCGCAAATGCCACTTCTGCACACAGCGCATCGACGCCGGCGTACTACCGGCTTGTGTAACGACGTGTACAGGACAAGCGATGTACTTTGGCGATCTGAACGATTCCGAAAGCCTCGCATCGAAGCTGCTGAAAAAGAACAAATCCGCACGCATGAATCTCGCCAGCGGCGCCGAACCGGCGGTACATTATCTGGACGATGATCCAGAACAAACCTGTATGGTCTGCCATTCATAAGGAGTGAACGACAATGAACAACAAAACAACCTGTGAAGTCAAAGAACAACAACCCAAAACCCGTCGAAATTTCATCAAGAGTTCCGCATTTCTTGGCGGCAGTGCAGTGCTGCTCAGTCAATTTCAATGGGCGCAAAACCTTTTTGCAAAAGCAGAAACCAGCACCCTTACTCCCGCCGAAGAATATCAACTTGCCAAAGCCGAAAGCATTCTGAGCACAGTGTGCTTGCAGTGCAACACGGGCTGCGGTATCAAGGTGAAAGTGCTCAACGGTGTGGCTGTTAAGGTTGAAGGCAACCCTTATAGTCCATGGACAATGGTCCCGAGTCTTCCATACAAAACCCCGTTAAAGGAAACGACTTCCATCTATGGATCACTTTGTCCTAAGGGTCAGTCGGGAATCCAAACACTTTACGATCCATACCGCATTGTGAAAGTCTTGAAACGTGCCGGGAAGCGTGGAGAGAACAAGTGGAAGTCCATCCCATTTGATCAAGCTGTCTCTGAGATTGTCAACGGTGGAAAACTCTTCAGCCATGTGAAGGGTGAAGAGAATCGTTCTGTGGAGGGATTAAAAGATCTCTGGACGTTGAAAGATCCAAAACTCGCCAAGGAGATGTCGGATGCGGTGAACGATATCCGGAAGAAGAAAACGCCGGAAGAGAAAAAATCTGCCGTTGATGACTTCAAGCAAAAGTTCGCTCCGCACCTTCACACCCTGATCGATCCAGACCATCCCGACTTCGGCCCCAAGAACAATCAAGTCAGTTTCGTGTGGGGGAGATTGAAACCCGGGCGTTCAGAGTTTATCAATCGGTTTATCAAGGAATCGTTTGGGTCAACCAACGCCCATGGGCACACAACGGTGTGCCAGGGTTCTCTCTATTTCACCGGTTATGCGATGAGCAATCAATTTATCGAAGGCAAGTTCGCTGGCGGTCAGAAGTTCTACTGGCAGGCGGACACGAGCAATGTCGAGTTCCTCCTTGCCATTGGTTCTGCATATATCGAAGGCGGATATGGTCCAACCCATCATGCGAAGAAACTGATGAAAAATCTTGTTGAGAAGAAAGTCAAGATTGCCGTTGCCGATCCTCGCTTCTCAAAGATCGCCTCCAAAGCGTATAAATGGGTTCCGATTAAGCCGGGGACTGAAGGAGCATTTGCACTCAGCATGATCCGGTGGATTATCGAGAACAAAAAATACGATACAAAGTTTCTTGAGAGCGCAAACAAAGCCGCAGCCCTGGCAGCAGGCGAGCAGTCTTGGACAAATGCAAGCTGGCTCGTGAAAGATGAAGGCTCATTCCTCCGTGCCTCTGAAGTCAAGATCGTTGAAAAGGGTCCTGACGGTAAAGAAGTAGAAAAAAAGTTGGCAGAAAAAGAGAAACGCCAAACGAAAGATGGGAAGCAATGGGAATTCGACGCTTTCGTGGTTCTGAAAAACGGTAAGCCTGTTGCCTTTGATCCAAATGATGAGAAGAATGCAGTCACAGGCGACCTGCTCGTGAATACGAACGTCGGCGGCATCGCTGTGAAAAGCAGTCTGCAACTTTTGTACGAATCAGCCGCTGCGCACACCATTGATGAGTGGGCTGACATCTGCGGAGTAATGCCGGCAGACATCAATGAGCTTGCACAGGAGTTCACATCGCATGGCAAGAAAGCAGTTGTGGATCCCCATCGCGGAGTATCGCAGCACACCAACGGATTCTACAATGTGCTTGCAGTATTTTCACTGAATGCGCTGATCGGAAATTACGATTGGAAGGGTGGAATGATTAAGCTAGCCACCTACGCAATTGATGGTTCGAAGGAGGGTAATCCATTCCCAATCGGAAAGATGCATCCCAGTAAGATGACTCCATTCGGCATCAGTACAATCCGACACGACACGAAGTATGAAGAGTCGACAATCTTCTCAGGATATCCGGCGAAGCGTCAGTGGTACCCGTTCGCGAGCGACATCTACCAAGAGGTCATCCCCTCGATGGGCGATGCGTATCCGTATCCATCAAAGATTCTGTTTACGTACATGGCTGCGGCAACCTATTCCCTCCCCGGTGGACAGACGAATATTGAAATACTTACTGACCTGAACAAGATACCCCTCTATATTGCCAGCGATATCACGATCGGAGAAATGTCGATGTACGCCGACTACATCTTTCCGGACTTGACTTACTTGGAGCGCTGGGAGTTCCACGGAAGTCATCCGAGCATTCCTCAGAAAGCTCAGCCCGTCCGCAATCCCGCCGTTGCACCAATTCCGGAGACAGTAACGCTATTCGGTGAGAAACTTCCTATCTCTCTCGAATCAATGATTCTCGGCATTGCTCAAAAGATGAAACTTCCTGGATACGGGAAAAACGGACTTACCGAAGGGAAAGATCTGGTGCGACCTGAAGATTTTTACCTCCGTATGCTTGCCAACATCGCAGCCGGCGATAAACCGGGTGACGAAGTTCCCGATGCCGATGATGAAGAATTGAGAACATTCGAGCAAGCGCGCCGTCACCTTCCGAAATCTGTTTTCGATGTAGAGAAATGGAAGAAGATTGTCGGAGACCAGTGGTGGAAGAAAGTCGTCTATATTATGAATCGAGGCGGGCGCTTCCAAGATTATGAGAAAGCGTACGATGGTGAGAAATTCAAGAATAAGTACGGCCAGCTCATTGATTTGTATCTCGAAAAACATGCGCATGGAAAGTCAGCAATTACTGGAAACCATTATCCCGGAATTGCCACCTACGTTCCCGTCTCGGACGTGATGGGCAATGAATTGCATGACGAGAGAGACGGTTTCGATCTGCACATGATTACATTCCGTGATATAACACAGACGAAGAGCAGAACCATAGTCGATTATTGGTTAAGTGCCATTCGACCGGAAAATGTGGTTCTCGTGAATTCCGTTGATGCTAAGCGGCTTGGTTTCAAAGACGGAGATCGTGGCAGGTTCGTTTCTAAGACAAATCCGGAAGGAGTTTACGATTTAAAGAACGGCGTGAAGAAACCGATGATCGGCAAGATTAAGGTCATCGAAGGAATTCGTCCCGGGGTAATTGCGTTCTCGCTTGGACACGGGCACTGGGCAAACGGTTCTTCCGATGTCAATGTTGATGGGAAGAAAGTCAAAGGTGATCCACGCCGTGCAACCGGTGTTCACGCCAATGCAGCGATGCGGCTCGATGATTATCTGAAGAACACTTGCTTGCTCGATCCTGTTGGCGGAAGTGTGTCATTCTATGATACGAAGGTGAAACTTGTAAAAGTATGATTCTCTCTTCATATAGGAATCGGAGAGTTCTTTACAGAATTCTCTGAGCAAGAATTCCCTCACATAGAATTTTGAAAAAGGAACATGCTGTATTCTCATCATTCCATTCTTTGGATAATCAGCGAATGACCCTAACCTTCCTCCCCGAGGATAGGGTCTTTTTGTAATTTTCGGCTCATTTTTTCAGAAAGGAAAATGCTATGTCAAAACCCCCAAAACGATTTCAGAAATTCATGAGGGACTACCCGAAGGTGGCCGACGCATATGACGCACTCGGAAGTGCGGTCCATAGTGCAGGACCACTTGATGAGAAAACTCGAGCGCTGATCAAACTTGGTATTTCAACGGGTGCACGTCTTGAAGGAGCAGTGCATTCTCACGTTCACAAAGCCTTAGGCGTTGGCGTAACGCCAGAGGAGATTCACCACGCCGTCCTTCTTGCTCTACCAACAATTGGTCTTCCGTCAATGATGGCAGCGTTGAGTTGGGTTGATGATGTGCTGAAAAAACCAAAAACGAGAAAGCCATAAAAGCGTGCCGCCACTTCACATAACAGCACAAACCACGACACTCGCACATTTGTAAATGATTATTGTGCTCGTTCCATTGTTTTTGTCGCGAGAGAATTGTTGGTTTTATAGCGGCAAAAACAACGGCGTGGTTTGTGCACACGTTATGTGAAATTGTTTTGCTCTATGTCTACAAATCAAGGAGTGACAGATGAAACCACAAATCCGACTCTTGGCAACTGGAATGGCACTATTGCTGTTCGTTGCCGGCTGCAAGCCCTCCGCCATACAGCAGGCAGAGGAAAACAAACAGGTGTTTCTCCGTAGTGTCGACGCGATCAACAGCAAGAATTTCGAGGCCCTCAATGATTTGGGCAAACCAGATTTTGTCCGTCATTGCCAGGCGACGCCTGATGTGAAGGTTAACAGTCTGGAAGATTTCAAGAAATTTCTGAGACAGGACTCGGCAACTTTCCCTGATTCGCGTATGACGTTTGATCATGTGGTCGCGGAAGGTAACTTGGTGGCATTCCACGGCACTTACGTCGGCACACAAAAGGGGCCGATGGGTCCGTTTCCGCCTTCAAACAAACAGATGTCCGTAGAGATTGCCGGCGTTCAACGCTTCGAAAATGGCAAGGTCGCGGAAATGTGGGTGACTTGGGATAATGTGGCGGCATTGATCCAGTTGGGACACCTCCCACCGCCGATCCAGGAGCGCAAATAAGATGTGCGGAGAATTGGGTGCACGGATCGAGAACCGCACACGCAAAACAACTTCACATAACACGCCGCACCACGACGCTCCCGCATTTGAAAAGGATTATAGTCGTCGCTCAATGGTTTTTGGTGCGGTTTGGTAATCTGAGTTTGAGCTTTGGATATTTTTCTTAGCACCAAAAACCACTGCGTTGTGCGGCCAGACGTTAGGCGAAAGGCAATGCTATGATATCGTACCAGTCGACCCAAGTGCAAATCAAGAACCTTCTGAAACAAATCATCGATCTCAATCAAAGCAGCAAGCGGCAGAAGAAAATTGGCAAACGAATCTTTCGCGGGCGTTCTGCCTCAATTGCTAATGATTTCGAAAATATGTTTGCGAGAATGCTTGACGCTCTTCTTCCGGACAAATACTCAATCTTTGTCGATTACCCCATAAGCTACAAGATACGGGGCCGCCACAGAACCAAGACTTCGTACCCGGATTTAGCCGTTATCGCAAATGACCGTGTCCTCGCTGGGATAATTGAGCTAAAGATTGATCTGGGCTACTTGCCACACGATTGGACTCATCGAACGGCCCAAGAGATCACTCATCTTCGCAAAGCAAAACTCGTTTCCTATAAAACCAATGTTGGCACAGACAAAGCCCAGAAACGCTCTCTCAACGTCAGTCCTGACTTACCTAGAGCCATAGTCGTTTTAACTGGTCAGAATGATCACGGAAAGCTGAATAGGTTTCTAAAACAACGAAACTGTTTTGTCCTTAGCAAGGACATTCACCCCAATGACATATGGATCAACGACACAAACCGCGATGATAGCTTAAGAAGGATTATCGAAAACAAAGACAACATCGAATCCTGGAAAGCGTTTGCCAATTTTCTCGACGACAATTTCAGCTGAGCATTGCCCTTCGCCTAATACGGCAAACAACGACGCTCCATCTTTTGATATGGATTATTGTTGTCGCTCCATTGCTTTTGGCGCGAGAGAATTGATCGTTCATAGCGCCAAAAGCAACGGCGTTGTTTGCCGAGACGTTATACGCCACGCAGCTTACGGAAATTGCCAAGAACCTGAGATTATGTCAGACGCTAACGGCCCGAACTGATTCAAAGAGAGCAGGATGACCAAAGACCCTTATCAACGAGTAGCCGGTTTGTTCGACACCATTTTTGAGCCTATGAACCGAGGTCTCAGGCTAATCGGCGTGGGAATGTTCCGACCTAGAAAAGGCATGACTGTCTTGGACGTCGGCTGCGGCACAGGAGTCCATCTGGAACTCTATCGAAGATTCGAATGCTCTCTCTTTGGCATTGATACATCTGAGTCGATGTTAGATGTTGCAAAGAAGAGATTGGGTGAATTTGCAGACCTGAAGTTGGCAAATGCGTGCGAGATGCCCTTCAAAGACGGCTCATTCGATTTAGTGCGAAGCAGAAACCCACTGCCTAGGGCAGTGGTTATGTCCAGTTGGCTTTGCCGGAAAAAGGCAGTAGATTTGATGCATGAGCAAATATAAGAAACTTTCTCATGCGATTTACTACTGCACGTATCATATTGTGTGGGTTCCGAAGTATCGGTACCGAGTGCTGACTGGGGCAATCAAAGAGATGATCGAGCGTGACATCAGAGGGATCAGTGAATGGATGGACTGTGAGGTGACGGAGTTGAATGTGCGAGAGGATCACGTGCATGTGGTGGTGTCGATTCCCCCGAAGGTAGCAGTCTCGGAGTATATGGGAACGGTCAAAGGGAAAACGGCAATCAAATTGTTCAAAAGCTACCCTGGGATGCGGAAGAAGCCCTATTGGGGGAATCACTTTTGGGCGCGGGGATACTTCGTCAGCAGCATCAGCGTTGATGAGGAAACGATCCGCAAGTATGTGCGCTACCAAGAAAAGGAAGAAAAGCGCGAGGAAAAGGACCAAGGTAGTTTTCGCCTCTTATAGAGGTGCAATCTTTTCTGAAGCCACCGGCTCTGCCGGTGGTAGTTCACTAATCTCGATGTTAGTTTTACACGAAATGGACCAGGCGTCACGCCCGCGAGCAATCGATGAGATGAAGCGTGTGCTAAAGGAAGATGGTCGCATTTTGCTGATTGATTTCCACACCGGCCCATACCATTTTCCCAGAGGATGGCTCACGAAGTTCGTAATCTTCGTTTCTGAGATAGCGGCGGGTCGGAGGCACTTCCGCAACTACCGCAATTTCATGTCGATCCGAGGATTATCTACTCTCATAGCGACAAATAAGCTTATTGTTGAACAAGAGAAGGTCGTGGGTGGTGGGGGCTTAGTGCTATACGTGCTACGCAAGAACTGAATACGTCAGTATGATGGTCATCCCAACCTAGAAACATAAGCAGTTGTTGATTTTGACGAATCGCTGCGTGGTGTATAACACGCCTCACGGCGACGCTTCCTCATTTGAAAAAGATTATTGTGGTCGCTCTACGCCGTCCCGCTTCGTGTTGGTTTAGGAAATCATTCGATAGAAGCGGGACGGGGCTGCATGGTTGCTCGCACGTTATCCGAAATGCCACGAAATAGGTTTGCCGTCTTATGCTATGTATCGTGCGCCAACAATTAGAGAGTCATATTATGAAAAACCAACATCCTTCCAAAATCACCGTTCGGCAAGCTGGGTGACGATACGAGTTTTCTTTGCTTCTTATAGTTTATTACTTGGTTTCACAATTGCAGTCCAAATTGTCGTAACTGCTCTTGAAAATTCCCCGCGGAGTCTTCTTATCATTGCGCATAGGGGTGCATCAGCCGTTGCGCCGGAGAATACCCTTATTGCATTCAAGAAAGCAATGGAATTGCATGCAAATGCAATTGAGTTGGATGTCAGACAAACAAAAGATAGCCACCTTGTTGTGTTGCACGACGCCGCAGTGAATAGAACTACAAATGGGAGAGGTGACATAGCGACTATGACGTTATCGGAAGTCAGAAAATTAGATGCCGGGAGCTGGTTCGATCCACACTTTAAGAATGAACGGATCCCAACACTTAACGAGGTAACTGAGATTCTTGATACGGCTACCATACTTATCATAGAGATTAAAGAAGGCAACGAAACCTATCCTGGAATTGAGGAGCAGGTACTTAACCTAGTGAGATCAAATCGACTTGAAGGTCAAGTAATTCTCAAATCTTTCGATCAAAAAGTCCTTAGGAGGATCAAAGAGAAGGCACCTCAAATACCCTTGTTGTACGTATATGTTTTCACAATTCCTTGGTTAAGCATTACTGTCGATCGTGGTATTTCCGCTGGTGAGCTTCTTGCTCTGAACGTTGACTATCTGCAGCCTCACAAAATCTTCTTAAGCAGATCATTTGTCAATCAAGCGCAAGAAAGGGGCTTCAAAGTTATCGTGTGGGATGTCAAGGATGAGGACACTATGAAAGAAATGATTGACCTTGGGGTAGATGGAATTGAAACAGACTTCCCGGACATGTTATATAATGTGCTCCATGAACGAGAATAATGCTGCCCCCTGTACTCAACGCTATTATCGCCATTCCACACAGGGAACTACTTTGTTGTGTTTGATCACGTGGCACTTCGGCTAACAGCACAAACCACGACACTCGCTTTGTTGATAGAGAATAGTTGCGCTCGTTCCATTGTCTTTGCCGCAAGCGAATTAGTGGTTTGATAGCGGCAAAGACAACGGCGTTGTTTGCCGCGCACGTTATGTGCCATTGCCATCATATTGAAGGATAGACCGGTGAATCGATTAGTATCAGTCACGAAGGCACAAGACATCTTTCCCGTTTACCGAGATACTCCGATCGGTCGGCTCCTGGAATACCATAATCTTGCTCGTCCCTACGATCCCTTCCCGAAGGCTGAGTTGCTCATTGGGATGTGTATGGACAACCGCAAACACTTGCACATTCCCGATAACTTCGCCTTTATCATCCGAACAGGTGGCGCTAACCTGAGGTATAGCGAATTCAAAGTCTCGTATGCTATCGCTGTTGGCGGTGTATCCGCCATCGCCTTGATTGGCCACTCCCAGTGTGGAATGGTCAATCTCATTGCACGCAAAGAACAATTTGTTCGAGGATTGGTCGAAAGAGCGGGATGGTAGCCCGAATCGGCGGAGGAACACTTCCATCACTTCGCACCGACATTCGAGATTGGCAATGAGATCGACTTTGTCCTCAGCGAAGCGAAACGACTCCGATTGAGATACCCGAAAATCCAAATCGCTCCAATGTTATACCGTGTTGAGGATAATTTATTGTATTTGTTGGAAGAAGCGTAACCACATCGGATTAATGCTGATATATGAATCCCTTATTGCTCAAAACGCTGAGACAGACAAAGAGACTCATCATAATTGTAATAGGTTTTACAATTCTTTTGATTGGAATAGCAATGATTGTGTTACCGGGTCCTGCAGTCCTTGTCATTCCGCTTGGCTTGGGTATTCTTGCATCAGAGTTAGTTTGGGCAAGAAGGATACTGAATAAAATCAAAAGTAAATTTCAAAAACAGGAAAGCACGAAGGGAAAGTAATGCTGAACCAAATTCTGCCGTGGATTCTCTTCAACATCTTCGTGCTTGCGATGCTCGCACTCGACCTTGGCGTTTTCCATCGGAAAGCACACGTTGTCAAAATCAAAGAGGCCCTTGTTTGGAGCGCTGTTTGGATTGTCTTAGCCCTTCTCTTTAATCTGGGGATTTACTTTTGGCGTGGTTCGGAACAAGCTCTTGAATTCTTCACTGGCTATGTGATTGAAAAGTCTCTCAGTGTAGACAACATCTTCGTCTTCTTGCTCATCTTCTCCTACTTTCGTGTCGACTCCCTTTACCAGCATAAAATCCTTTTTTGGGGGATTCTCGGTGCACTCATTTTGCGGGCAATCTTCATCGCTGCTGGTATAACGCTGATTCAGCAGTTTCACTGGGTCATTTACATTTTCGGAGTATTCCTTATTCTGACCGGTATCAAAATGGCGTTGCAGAAGGACAAGGAAATACATCCTGAAAAGAATCCCGTCCTAAGACTCTTTCGTCGGTTTATACCGACGACAGACCAATACGTACACGGCAAGTTCTTTGTAAAACTAAACGGACGGACAGTCGCCACCCCTCTGTTTGTCGTACTGTTGGTCGTTGAGACTACAGACCTGATTTTTGCCGTAGATTCGATCCCTGCGATCCTCGCCATAACTCTTGACCCATTTATTGTCTACACTTCAAATGTATTCGCTATCTTAGGGCTACGGGCACTCTACTTCGCATTGGCGGATGCTATGCGACTCTTCCACTACTTGCATTTGGGTCTGTCTTCAATTCTCGTTTTCATCGGTGTCAAGATGCTGATTGCAGACATTTACAAAATACCAATAGTCATTGCCTTAAGTGTGGTTGCATGTATTCTTATCATGTCTGTGGCAGCCTCAGTCGTGTGGCCACGCAATCAAGTGACCAAGAATGATGTCAACGGCACATAACAACCAAAACAACGACGCCCGTCTTTTGATATGGATTGTTGTTATCGCTCAATACTTTTCCTCGCAGAAAAATGAATCATTCTTAGCTCGCAAAAGTGCCGCGATGTTTTGGTAAACGTTGTGTGCAATGATGTTGGCCCAAAGTTACGACATCACTGGAACTCGCAAACAAACACTACAGATGGAAACCTATATTTCATTGCTCAGAGGTATTAATGTCAGCGGACAAAAGAGGATTCAAATGTCCGCCTTGAAAGCTTTATATGAAGAATTGAAATTGAAAGGGATTATCACGTACATCCAGAGCGGTAATGTCATTTTCAGAGCTAGCAAGAATGTATCTCGACAAGAGCTTTCAAAGAGCATTGAAGAGAAAATTAGGGAAAAGTATGATTTTGATGTTCCTGTTATTATTCGTACGTTGGCCGAAATGAAGAAGACTCTTTCTCTTAATCCATTTCTCAACAAAAAAGGCATAGATACGGAAAGACTGTACGTCACTTTTCTTGTAGAAACGCCCAAACAAGCGGATCGAAAGAGCATTGAAAGATTTGACTGCTCCCCTGACAAATTCATCATTATTGACAAAGAAGTGTTCCTCCAATGTCCACTCGGATATGGAAAGTCTAAAATCTCCAACAATCTTTTTGAGAATAAACTCAAAGTAACAGCTACGACGAGAAATTGGAAAACGGTCAATACGTTGGTGGAACTCGCTTCGAACGAATAACCAGATTCCCATCTTTCGAATACTTTTAAATACCAACTCTGGCGATGATAGTTGTAGAGTCCCTGAATCTCTTCCGTAATGCCTTAAGGCATCGGCCAAATATTCACAAACAACATCAAGGAGAATCTTCATGACAGCTCTGCATTTGCTCTGGCTTCCGATCTTGCTGTCGTCAGTGATCGTCTTCATCGTAAGTTCGATCATCCACATGATCTCCCCCTGGCACAAGAGTGATTACCCCAAGCTGGCGGAGGAAGACAAAGTGATGGATGCCCTCCGGCCACTCAACATTCCGCCCGGCGACTACTTGATTCCGCGCCCGTCGAGCATGAAAGATATGCGCTCCCCTGAGTTCGTAGAAAAGATGAAGAAGGGACCGATCATGATGTTTACCATTTGGACGCACGGCCAAGCACAGATGGGCATGACCTTCGTCCTCTGGTTTCTCTACTCTGCTGTTGTCGGACTATTCGCCGCCTACATCGCTGGACGCGCTCTTCCAATCGGTGCGACGTATCTTCACGTGTTTCGGTTCGCCGGGGCAACGGCATTCCTCGCATACTCTGCGGCACTCTGGCAGTTGTCGATTTGGTACCACCGTGCCTGGGGCATAACCGTCAAAGCGACGATAGACGGATTGATCTACGCGCTTCTTACCGCCGGTGTGTTCGGATGGCTCTGGCCTCGATAGAATTGTTTGAGTATTAGCGAAGGTGACCGTTACTTTTAAGGTAACGGTCATCTCGCTGGTGACGATCACCTGCGGGGTCGACGGGTAGGGAAAGTAACAGTGGGAGTCCGTTTCGTTGAGAAAGGATACGTCATGATGAGCCTGAGTCACGTCTTGGCCGCAGCCGCGTTACTTTTTTCATTCGGCGCATTTCCCCAACAACGAGGAGAGAATTACCTCCCGATCTCTGATGGAGCAAAAGAAAAGTGTACTAATATGATACCAATTAATAGTGCGCCCGCAGTGTGCGCCGTCCTACTCATTAAAAATCAAACAAGAAAATGAAGATTAACGCCATACTATTCGGCGCAACCGGCATGGTCGGAGAGGGAGTCCTCCATGAAGCTCTCAAACATTCCAACGTCGAATCAGTTATTGTGATTGGCAGAAGGCCGTGCAATGTAAAGCATCAAAAACTGAAAGAGCTGCTTCACAACGATTTCTTCGATTACTCTGCCATCCAGGATCAGCTAAAGGGATACAATGCCTGCTATTTCTGCCTGGGAGTCACATCCATAGGCAAGGATGAGAAAGAGTACACCCGCCTCTCGTACGACCTCACAATGCAGGCTGCAAACGTTCTGTCAAGACTCAATACAGAGATGACATTCTGCTACGTATCCGGGGCTGGAACCGATAGTACCGAAAAAGGTCGCAGCATGTGGGCAAGGGTGAAAGGGAAAACGGAAAATGATCTTATGAAGCTCCCGTTTAAATCGGCGTACGCATTCAGACCGGGATACATTAAGCCCACGAAAGGACTGAAAAATGCGTTTACGGCCGCGAAGGTGATGGGAGTATTGTATCCGGTTTTGGAAGTGCTATTCCGAAAGTATGTGTGCACCCTGGAGGAACTTGGTCTAGCGATGATTAACGTGACCGAGAACGGCTATCCGAAAAAGATCTTGGAATGCCAGGATATTCGACTCGCCCGCACCGGGGCCAGCCGGAGCGTATAACGCAGAAGAAACTCGAGGCTCTTCAAAATAGTTGCAGGCGTGTAATGTCGCGCATCTGCGGTGAGACTTTTCTGTTGCCTGCAAATAGCAGCTCACATATTCTTGACGATTGCTTCCCCGAATTCAGAACATTTTACTTCTTTCGCGCCTTCCATCAAGCGCGCAAAATCGTACGTGACCGTCTTCGCTTGAATTGTGCTCTTCAATCCTTTCAGAATCAGATCAGCGGCTTCCGTCCAGCCAAGATACCTGAGCATCATTTCACCGCTGAGGACGAGCGAACCGGGATTCACTTTGTCGAGCCCGGCATACTTCGGAGCGGTACCATGTGTCGCTTCGAAGACGGCATATCCATTTTGATAATTAATGTTTGCACCGGGGGCAATTCCGATGCCGCCGACTTGCGCTGCGAGTGCATCTGAAATATAGTCACCGTTGAGATTAAGGGTGGCAATTACTTCGTACTCGGCAGGACGCGTGAGAATTTGCTGAAGGAAAGCATCGGCAATGACATCTTTCATGAGGATCTTTCCGGCCGGAGGATTGCCGCCGCATTCGTCCCACGATACAACTTCCTTCGCGAACTCCCTCTTCGCAAGCTCGTAGCCCCAATCACGAAATCCGCCTTCCGTAAATTTCATAATGTTGCCCTTGTGCACGAGTGTCACCGATTTGCGCTTGTTGGCGATAGCATACTTGATCGCGGCACGCACCAATCGTTCAGTTCCTTCCTGCGACACGGGCTTGATGCCTATGCTCGATGATTGTGGAAAACGAATTTTCTTCACTCCCATTTCTTTTTGCAGCCAGTCGATAACCTTTTGGGCTTCCGGTGTTCCGGCTTTCCATTCGATTCCGGCGTAGATGTCTTCCGTGTTCTCACGGAAAATCACCATATCCACAAGTTCGGGATGTTTCACCGGTGATGGAACTCCTGCGAAATATTGCACCGGGCGCAGACAGACATACAGATCAAGCAACTGACGAAGCGTAACGTTGATTGAACGAATTCCTTTTCCCACCGGCGTTGTGAGCGGCCCTTTGATCGCGACGACATATTCCTTGATCGCTTCAAGTGTGTCGTCGTGCAGCCAGGTATTCTCGCCGTACACTGCGTTCGCCTTTTCTCCGGCGAAGACTTCAAACCAGCAAATGTGCCTTCTCCCGCCGTATGCTTTTGCGACGGCTGCGTTGAGCACTTTTTGCGAGGCCTTCCAAATATCCGGTCCCGTGCCGTCTCCTTCGATAAAACAGACAATCGGATCATTGGGTACAGTGAGCTTGCCGTTCGTGACGCTGATTGCGTGTCCGGAAGTCGGTGGTACGAGTTTTACGTAATGTGGCATAACATAGTCCTTGCAGAGGTATTATTCTTGAATGGATGCCCGGATTTTTGCCGCGACGTCTTTCATCTCTTCACCTTCATACCGCTTCAACTGAAGGACGAAGCGGATGTTGTCATCGGGATACCGCGGCGTTATATGAATATGAAAATGGAAGACAGACTGGCCGGCTACCGTGCCGTTGTTGGAAAAAAAATTGAATCCACGGAGGTCGAAGCTCTTAACGATTGCACGAGCGACGACATGCACCGCGTGCATCATGCCTGGTAGCTCATTTTCCGGAACTTCAAGGAAATCTTTGTGGTGATTCTTCGGTATGACGAGAGCATGTCCGTAATGGATGGGATTCACATCCAGAATCGCAATGGCGCTATCGTTCTCGAACAGGATTTCGGCGGGAATTTCTTTCGCAATGATCTTACAGAAGATACACGCCATTCTTCAGCCTCGCCTCTTCGGCACAGTAGCGTCATTTTCGTTCGACATGCTCATATTCCCGGGTGAAAGTTGATAAGAACCAATCTATTGCGATGAAATAATATCAAAAAATCGGCCGAAAGTCAACGAAGGGGGAATCGTTGAGTGTCTTACCTCCCTTGGGACACAGAGTCTCGCTGTTAGACCCGTCGAATCCTGACCAATGATGTCACTTTCTTTCCGAGAAAGTCCCAAAGGGATCCCTTCGGGAATAGTAATCAAAGAAATCTTGTCGAAATCGTAACGCACGGATTCAATCCCAGCCGCACGTGCCGACAATTTCGGTGCACCAATGGATCTAAGATCGTGTGCATTTGAGTAGAGCACCGAAATTGAAACCCTTCGATTGAATCCTTCCCCCGCGCGCACCCGACGATTTCGATGTGAATCGGACAATGCTGCGTTGATGATCTCGGAATCGGCGGCAATGTGCGAAGGGGGCGATGCGTGCGTTAAGAAAACGGCAAGCATCTGGGGAAGGTTTGTGTGAGCCGTTTTCTTCGGCAAGCGCGTAGGCAAGCATCGCAAGGGTTCCGATTCCGAAAAGCTCTCTTTTGAGCCGGAGGCTCATCAGCCTTTGGCTGAGCTTCTACTCTTTCTCTGGCATCAGAGAAAGA
>JAGVPT010000188.1 GCA_020052095.1 Bacteroidota bacterium
CCGCTTGCCTGCTGAACAGCTTTTTCGGCAAGCAGGCTTCGCTTTGGCAGGCGGGGTGACTTTGTGGCAAATACTGGGTTTTCGTCCGAGTCTCTAGAGCTTATTCAAGGAAAGCACGGAGCCCTTCGTATTGTAAACTGAAACGAGCAACGTATGCTCCCAACTCTTCATCCTAGGGTAAAAATCTGTTGCATCGCATCGATTGACGAAGCCAAGACTGCCATTGCGTATGGTGCGTCGGCGTTGGGTCTTGTCTCAGCGATGCCGAGTGGTCCCGGCGTGATTTCGGAAAAGACGATTGCGGAAATTGCAGCAACCATTCCGCCTCCGATTGCGACATTTCTATTGACAAGTAAACGCGATGCGCGATCAATTATAGATCAGCAACGGAAATGCCGGACGAACACACTCCAATTATGCGATCGCATCGAAACGGGAGTATATCAAAAGCTGCGCGATGCTTTGCCCGGCGTGGCACTCGTTCAAGTCATTCACGTCAATGGAAGGGGCTCCATCGAAGAAGCGACGGCGGCCGCGCCGTTTGTTGACGCGCTTCTGCTCGATTCGGGAAACGATAAATCCAGCGTCAAGGAGTTGGGTGGAACAGGACGAGTCCATGACTGGAGCATTAGCAAAACGATTCGTGAATCCGTGAACAAGCCGATTTTTCTTGCCGGTGGATTAAATAGAGAAAATGTTGCCCGCGCGATTTCCGAGGTCGCCCCATTCGGACTCGACCTTTGCAGCGGCGTCCGCACGAATGGAATGCTCGACGAGATGAAGCTCGCCGGCTTTTTCGGTGCGATTGGATCATCTGGTTCCCGCCCTCTGGAGGAGAACTGAAGCTAGCCGCTCTGTGCTGTGAATGGGCCTCACGCAAAGAGTTGGTCCCCATTCCCCAAATATGTCTGACGGTTCATTTAGCGGGAAGTGGAGGAGTTCTTACGCTTTATGATTGACGCGAGCAATCGCATAGCCCGAAAATGCACCGCAACCGAATAAGGGGTTGTAATGCGCAAGAATTATTTGTAAATTATACTTCAAAGTTATATCTTGTAGCGCGGTCGGCATCCGGTGCTTAGACGATTTTTGCTTTTCTCGCTCCTTCGTTCCCCCTGGAAAAGTGACGCAACTGCCGTGCGTCTCCGTTCGTCCAAATCAATCGAACGGCTATCGATAAATCTGCGCGATCAGAAATCTGAGTAAAATCTGCGCAATCAAAGAAATCAACACTCAGGAGATTAATGAACAGCTATTACCACACGTTTCACATTCCGGTTATGGGAACGGGGCATTCCATCGACACGCCGATCCGCGTCGCGCCGCTGGGGATCACTTCAGTTATCTCGATCGTCGATGATCTGCTGATAGAGAGGATCCGTCAACATTACAGTAATAAATACGGATTGCCGTACGTGAAAATTCCCCGTTATGCTGAAGATGGAAGGGCGAGACGCATCACTGCGTATCTTGAAACGGTCCGTGAAATCGTCAGCCGGAAAATGGAAGCGGTGCGAAATCTCCCGTTCTTCGCCGAAAATGACAAGCAAAAATATTTTGAACTTTTGCCCGACGAAAGTCAGCCGAAGAAAGAGTACATGAAACTTCTTGCAATGAATCCGGGACCGGAACGCGAGGCGCTGGAGACCGTCTTGACGAACAAAATGGTTCCCGGTTCCATTGACGTCAACATTATGGTAAAACTCGACCGCATCAATCTCGATAAACACGGCAAACCGCTGAGCGAGGAATTCAGCGATGCGAAAGCCGCCTTTCGCGGGTACGCGAACAGCACACTCAAATCGAGCGTCATCCTCTCTGCAGGGATCAACCAAAGCCTCTTCGGTTACATTACGAAGTTCAAGGATTTCTACCGGGATACGGCAGGTGAAATTAGGAAGAAAATAATTTTGAAGGTGACGGACTTTCGCTCTACGCTCATCCAGGGAAGAATCCTCGCCAAGAAGGGGCTCGAAGTTTTCGAATTCCGGATTGAATCCGGACTGAACTGCGGCGGGCATGCGTTTGCCTCGAACGGACATTTGCTTCCGAGCCTTCTGAAGGAATTTAGAGAGAAGCGCGATGAACTTGTGGCGGAGTTTCAGCCTCTGATCCAAAAATATTATGAAACGATGGGATGGGAATATCCTGCGGGAGCAATCACACCTCCGCTGATCACTGTGCAAGGCGGTATCGGCACAAATGGCGAGGCACGCAGGATGATGGAAGATTTTGGGATGGACCGCACCGGATGGGCGAGCCCGTTCCTTCTTGTACCCGAAGCCACATGTGTGGATGATGCCACGCGCGAACTTCTGCGTCAGGCGGGTGAGGATGATCTGTACTTGAGTGACGTTTCGCCGCTTGGCGTGCCGTTCAATAATGTTCGTCGGAGCGGCTCTGAAAAATCCATATGGAAGAAGGCCGCGGAAGGAAAACCGGGTTCTGCCTGTCCCAAAGGATTTCTTGTCTCGAATATGGAGTATACAGAGAAACCGATCTGTCTCGCCTCGAGGGAATATCAGGAACAGAAGCTCGCGCACGTCGACTCGGCGGAGTTATCAGAGGCGGAAAAAGAGAAGATGCGCTATCAGATCATCAACAAAGCATGTCTTTGCGAGCATCTTGGAAATGGCGCGCTTATTGCGCTCGGCATCGTCGAACCGACAAATTCGCCGCAAGCTATCTGCCCCGGTCCCAACATCGCCTGGTTCAAGAAACTCTACACGTTGAAGGAAATGGTCGATCATATTTACGGTAGAGGCGAATCGCTGGTTCCCCCCGAGCGGCCCCACATGTTCGCAAAGGAAATCGAAATGTATGTCGATTACTACGAAAAATTGGTGAAGCGCTGTGGGTATACGGACATGGAAATCAAGAAGCTCCGGGAGTTCAAAGCAAATCTCGAGCACGGGATGGAATTATGCATGCACTTCGCAGAAAAAACGCCGTATCCCGGCGAAAACCTCGCCTCAATTCCTCCATGCGTTGAAACACAGAGAGCCCGGCTCGAGGCGATATTTGCCGAGTTTGAGAAGAATATTATGGTGACGGTGGACCGCTGACGATTGCCGGCTCACCGACCCGGCCTCCCTCTCAGTTTCCTCTTGTTCAATAACTCTCCAGCATCCACGCCGCATTATCGGTCGATGGACGAAAATGATTTGCCCTACGCGGCAAGGTCTTGAATATTGCGGTTTCTCCCTTCGCCGAAGCGGAGGTCGGTGGTTTTCCCACAGCCGTGTCATATCTTCCTCTCGGCCATCATGCCGGAGTGTGGGTATGAAGGAGGATTCTTCGACGTGAGCCCTCTCGAGAAGTATCTCATTGGAGTGAGCGTGCCGTTTGCATTGCGGTTCGGAATGTACTACGGTGTGTTCAAATTTCGGGCGATCAAATGTTCTGGCATAAGTTATTTTGTTATCGCCTGCGGATTCATGCTCGCCGGCCTTGTTTCGGCCGTTCCGCTACTCTACTTCGTGTCGGCATTTGGCGTTCCAATTTTCCTAATGATGAAATACACCGACGCTGAGCCGGCTCCTGCCGTGGTTATCACTATCATCGTCGAACTTGTCGCGTATATGGTAACGGATTATCTCATCTCGCCTCTCATCTCATAGTCCTTGATATCCGCCCCGAGCACATCTTCAATCGCCGCTTAGCATTCTCGCGGATTTCCAGGATACAAATCAACGCGTGCCCGGCCTGATCGCATTTTGTACTGGTGTTCCCCATCTACAATGCACGGAGAAAAGGTTCTCATGAACGTCAAGCCGAAACGCTTTTATTCTCTGTTGGGTTCAATACCCCGACGCTTGCGTCGTCATTCCGGCCATGCCTGCGGCAGGCCCGCCGAAGAGGCGGGCAGGCGGGCGAAAGTCTCGAAGTGATTCCTTTTGGACCGGAATCCAGAATCTGGGCGCTGCTTGCAGCGAGAATCATTTATTCGGCATCTATCCGTCATAAATGAGCCAAAAACATGTTGCTGAACCAGGCAGCACGACCTTTGTTTTTTGGACGACCACATTACAAAACTATTTCAGACGCTGCGGGGAGAACATGTCCGAGACTCAAGGGGAAAAATGCGCAAACTCGTAACGGTTGCCTGCAAAATCAATATCTTTTCATTCATATCCGTATTTTTGCGTATTTCTAAAAGTAGCCACTTTTTTAGTTTCCCCGCCTTGATATTGAAACTCTGATTCCCCAATTTTCCTACATCGTGCAAACAGAGGTTCCAACTTTCCTCGCAGCGGGCTTCAATGTAGCAGGGGCGTATACGTGAAGAGCATGGAAGTCGTTGCCGGTGTTCTCGCCGAAAAGGGTATTGCTTTTTTAGATTTCGCAGGATAGCAGCAGAGCTTGGCCCAAATTCCCTCTAAATAAATTCGATGTGCAGCCATAATTATTCGGCAAGTGTAACTCCTAAGTAACTCATGTCGTCGAAAGTGCTGGAACTTCAATGGGCATGAGTGTGAAACCTAATTCAGTAGCTTTGGAACGTAATCTTCGGAGC
>JAGVPT010000150.1 GCA_020052095.1 Bacteroidota bacterium
CCGTATGATTTCAACGCTGTTTACATGTACAAATATCATGCCACTTTCTGAGAAGCCGAAAAAGTCCACATTCTCATCGTTCTATATCGGGATTAAGATCATCTTCCCCACTTGACAACGACGCGATAATTCCCTTTATTATAGAAGTCTTAGAGGAGCGGTACGCATCAGTACTTGAAGCGAGGGTGAAACGACCCAACGACCTTCAACGAAAGGGCAAAGCAATACGTACCGCCGAAAGCTGTGCGCAACGTTTCAGCGCGCATCTTGGGTTGCAGCGTGAACAGCCTGCAAACTGTCGATCCGTTCAATACGGGTCGGAGCGCTAACGACAATCTGCGGTTACGTTCGGCGAGTTTGCAGTTGGTTCACACCGACATTCGATCGATCAAAAAGTAGAGAGTCTCGCGCTTCTCTACTTTTTTCATTTAAGGGATCGACGAATGAACATCGCACTGCTTGGATTTGGACGGATGGGGAGAGATGTCGAACAAGCCGCCACGGAACGGGGCCATGCCGTTTCTCTACGTTTCACGTCTCACCATCAACTCGGGAATGCAGGCTCTGTTGCCCGCGACCTCACCGGTATCGACTGCTGCATTGATTTCAGCTGCGCTGCCGCCTCCGTCGAGCATATCCAGAAAATTGCACCTCTTCGAATTCCCCTCGTCGTCGGCACCACCGGATGGCATGAACATCTCGCCCGATTGACAGAATTCGTTACTCGGTGTGAAGGCACACTTTTCCACGCGGCGAATTTTTCTGTCGGCGCTCACGTTTTCTTCCACGCTGTAGAAGCTGCCTCCGATTTAATGAACCGCTTCGCCGATTACGATATTGCCATTCATGAAGTTCATCACCGGTTAAAAAAAGATGCGCCGAGCGGAACGGCACTTGCGCTCGCCGAAAAAATCCTCAAGAGGGTGGGTCGCAAGACGTCTATCGTCTCTTCATTGACCACTGCACAGCTTCTGCCGCATGAACTGCTTGTCACAAGCAGCCGTGTCGGAAGTGTCGCCGGCACTCACTCCGTGTTCTTCGACTCCCCCGTCGATTCGCTTCAATTGACCCATACCGCGCATAACCGGCGCGGCTTTGCGGTCGGGGCGGTGCGCGCCGCCGAGTGGGTACGCGAACGAACGGGTGTATTTACAATGGATGATTTTCTAATCACGGAATAATTCTCTCACATTTATTCGAAAGGATCTTTATGCCTTCAAAGTTTTCGTTCAAGGGAGTCGCAACGGCGCTTGTCACTCCGATGCATCAGGTCGATGGGACGGTCGACGAGGGAGCGTTGCGCTCGCTTGTAGAGTTTCAGATAACCAATGGTATAAACGGCGTTGTCCCGTGCGGAACAACCGGCGAGAGTGCAACGCTTAATCATGCCGAACATCATCACGTAATGGATGTTGTGGTCGAACAGGCGGCGGGGCGCGTTCCCGTCATCATCGGTGCCGGAAGCAATTCCACCCGCGAAGCAATCTCCCTGACACAGCACGCACGCGCAATCGGGGCAAACGCCGTCCTCTCCATCGCACCGTATTACAACAAGCCGACACAGGAGGGATTCTATCAACATTACAAAGCGATTACCGAATCGGTTGAGATTCCGATTTTTGTTTACAACGTACCCGGAAGAACGGGGAGCAACATCACAGCAGAAACAACGCTGCGGATCGCCGAATTGCCCGGAATCGCCGGCATCAAAGAAGCATCGGGAAATATTCAGCAGATCATGGAAATCTTGCGGCACCGTCCGACGCATTTCACGGTCCTTTCAGGGGACGACGCATTGACACTTCCCTTGATGGCGCTCGGAGCCGATGGTGCAATTTCGGTGGTTGCAAACGAAGCGCCGCTTCAATTCTCGTCGATGGTACGCCTCTGCCTTGAAGAGAAGTTTTCGGAGGCCCGGGTTGTCCATGAAGACCTTCTGATGCTGATGAGTCTGAATTTTATCGAATCGAATCCTATCCCGGTCAAAAGCGCACTTGCCATGATGGGGATGATCGAAGAGGCGTACCGACTGCCGCTGACGCCCATGTCGGGCGAGCATCGGTTTGCGGTCCGGCGCGCACTCGAAGAACTTCACTTATTGGAACCACATCAATGAACATACAGACACTTCCCTCCGAGATTGAAGAGCTTTCTTTCTCGCGCAATGGAGAACACCACGAACGTGAAGAGAGAGCGTTTGAGGCTTTCATCTCTCTTCTCGATAGCGGAAAGATTCGCGCGGCAGAACATAGTAATGGCTGCTGGAAAGTAAACCCGTGGGTCAAAAAAGGCATTCTCCTCGGCTTTAAGCTTGGGGCGCTGCGCGCAATTCCCGATTCGGGCCCGTTCTCATTCCTTGACAAGCATACCTTCCCTCTCAAGAAGTTTTCGGAGGAGGATGGCGTGCGCATAGTCCCGGGAGGAAGCTCGGTGCGGCGCGGCGCGTATCTTTCTCCCGGCGTCATCATGATGCCGCCGTCCTATGTCAACGTCGGCGCGTATGTCGGCAAAGGGACAATGATCGATTCGCACGCCTTGGTCGGGTCCTGCGCGCAGATCGGTGAAAGGATACACATCAGCGCAGCGGCACAAATCGGGGGAGTGCTTGAACCCATTGGTGCGTTGCCGGTGATTATCGAAGACGACGTGATGATCGGGGGAAATTGCGGAATCTATGAGGGAACAATTGTCAAAAAGAAGGCGGTGATCGGTGCCGGTGTTCTCTTGACAAGCTCAACGCCTGTCTATGATTGTGTCAATGAGAGCATCATCCGCAAATCCGATTCCGGATCGCTGGTGATTCCCGAGAATGCAGTGGTCATTGCCGGTTCGCGCGGCATTGCCGGCGAATTTGCCCGCGCGCATAACCTCAGTATCTATACCCCGCTGATCGTCAAATACCGGGACTCCCTGACAGATGCACGTACAGCGTTGGAAGAAGCGTTGCGCTGACGCATTCCAAGACGGAGAGAGGCCGAGAGCCTTTTCGGGGGGAAAAGGCTCTTCGGAGACAAAGCGGTAGAAACCTATACCTTTTCCTCTACGGCCGGTTGTTCTGCTGGTGGAGCGGGCAGAAGTTCGTCCTGAACGTAGTCCACTGTTTCCATCAATGCGTCTGCGAATTTGTCGAAGTCTTCCTTATACAAGAAGATTTTGTGCTTTTCGTATTCCTCTTCGCCGACGCGTTTGCTTTCCGTGATGGTGATGTAGAAATCCTTTTCTGATTTTGTCGCTTTCACATCGAAGAAATATGTTCGTTTTCCTGCACGTACTCGTTTCGTAAAAATCTCATCTTTATAGTTTGAATTTTCCAAGGTAAACAGCCTCCTTCTATGGAAATTGTGAATGGTTCTGCCGCACGGTTAACGATCCATCGTGCAAGTCGATCTGCCCGATGGAGTTGATACTCTGCAAAGCATTTTTGTCGCTGCACAGCCCGAACCCCCATTTTTCTTATCTTCTCACGACGGCAACTTTCGCCGCTGAAACCTGACTTCCATTTTCAGCATAGGCAACAACGAGATACACACCGCTGCCGACCGTTTTTCCGATTGTATCTGTTCCATCCCAAAAAGCTCTTCCTCCTCCTTGTGCGGTGAATTGCTTGATAAGCGCGCCTGTGGCGGAAAGAATCTTAATCGTAGTGTTTTCTGCGAGCCCTCTGATGGACACCGATGAATTATCCGGGAGAATGAAAGGATTTGGAGCGACCTCGAGCGAAGCAAGCTTCTCCACCGTCGCGATCGCCGGAATTTCCAGACTCGAAAGGCCGTTTTCCGTCCCGAAGAACGCGATGCCACGTTTTTCGTCAAATGTAATTGAGAGAACATTATTGTCGACAAGTTTGCCGTTTGTGTTTGTGACGTTGTATTGCGCAATGAGGCTTGTGCCGTCCGGCGACAACACCATCACACCTTCTCTGGACGCAATCCACTTATTGTTCAGCGCGTCAACCGCAATTGCGTTAATGAATAGATCCCGCACAGCTCCGAGGAATATCCTGCTGATTCGCGTTTTCGGACAAAGTGGTTCACTGATTACTGTAATTCCAATATCTGTGCCAAACCAGAGAGAGCCGTCTTTATCTTCCGTCAGGCATGTAATGGACGTACCCGTCAGACCGTCTGTCGTCGTCAATTGTCCCCAATGGTCGTCTTCAAGGCCACAAACCGGCGCAGATTCGTTGAAGTACATAAGTTGAAGAGCCAGAGGGAGAAACCCTGGCAGGGAATTCGAGCACCACTTGGTCCCGTTCCGGTCTATCGTCAGGCCGAGAATGAGATTATTCGCATTGCTGAGTGCCGATCTGTGGAATTCCCAAGTAGAGTCCGCGCTCATTTTCCACAGTACATTTTCATTAAGAGATTTGTAGATCGGTACCCACACGTTCCCACTCCTGTCAACCGCAGTTTTTCCCGCGACAACGTATGTTCTTGTGCCTACCCCGACGAACCCGGGAAACTTGTCATCAGGCTTGTCATCAAAGACACGTACAAAAGTACCTGCGGAATTGATAAGCGCGAGTCCTCCGCCCCACGATCCGAACCATTTCGAATTATTAGGGCCGATTGTGACGGTGTAGTAGTTATCGTCTTTCAATTCCGGGATAGCCGCAATATTGTAGTTTTTCCAACTCGTTCCATCGTACGAATAGAAGCCTTTTCCGTTCGCGGAGGAAGACGCGGCCCATACTATTCCCTTTTCGTCTATTGCCAGCGAAGAAAAGAAATTTGACCCCGGGCCGTTGGGAATGAACTGCTTCCATTGATTCGAACCTGTGTTCAGCATAGCCACGCCGCCGTCGTTTAGTCCTGCAAAGAATCGTCTTGATGAATCGAGAGCAGCGCACGCAATTACTCCCGGAGCCGCGCCGCCATATGTCGAGATCGTGTTGGACGCCGAGAGCGTCACAACAGTGTTTGCGCCAACGACATAGAGCAGCGAATCACTGCTTACGAGCGCTTTCACCGGTTGGGTGATACCGCTTATCGATGACCACGCTCCGTTTTGGTACACAAAGAGACCGCCGTTTGTCGCGGCATACACATTTCCCCGAAAGGAGGCCATGGCATTCGCGCTGCCCGGGTTTGTGAACGAATCCCACGATTCCGGAGCGGCAAGGTTTGCAGCGTTAGGTTTGGAAATGGCTAGGCCGCTTGAGGTTGCAACGTAGATTCTTCCTCCGTAAACGACAAGAGAAGAAACGTTCGGGCTGGCAAATGATCCGAAATTGCTGTAGGTGTCTTTGAATTCAAATTTCGAGATGGAAAAGAGGCTGACGCCGAAGGCAGTGGCGATATACATGGAATCGCCTTGGGAGAAGAATGCGTTGACCGATTTTTGCGGCTTGCTCGAAAGAAAGATGTCGCGAATGTATTGCCAGGAATTCGATGAGGGAGACAAAACATCGATCGCGCCGGACGCCTCGCCGATCCAAACAGTACCGTTCGACCCCAATCCCATCGCAGAGATACCGTTGCCGGTGAGACCTTCCGAATTTGTGAATTTCTTGAAGGCCGAATCCTGGACCGTGAAGCGGAGCAAACCTCCGCTTGTTCCGGCCCACACCGCGTCGCGGGTACCGACAAGGCCAACGACATCCTTCATATTAGTATAATTTTTCCAGTCGCCGATACCAGCGGTCGCATAGGTCGAAATGCCAACCGTCGCTACTACCATCCCCGCTATCACTGAAAGAAAATTCTTTTTCATACACAACTCCTTCTCCTTTTGTCCACGAGGCACTATCGAAACATGCATTGACTGCGGTACCAAAATGCGTCCGGTCAGTTCCTCTTCGAAGATGTATTGAGTTGTGTGTAAAGATTTGCCATCGTGATAGCGCTCAACGCCGCGTCCCATCCTTTGTTGCCGATGGAACCGCCTGAGCGTTCCATGGCCTGGTCAAAAGTATCCGTGGTGAGAACTCCAAACAGCAGTGGAATATTCCTTTCGCGCGCGACGCTGCCTATACCGCGCGCGCATTCCTGGGCTATATAGTCAAAGTGCGGCGTCTCGCCGCGCACAATTGCGCCGAGACAGACAACCGCATCGTACATCCCCTTTTCTGTGATCTTCGCAGCCACTTCCGGAATCTCAAACGCCCCCGGGCAGTAAAACACATCGATATCTTTTTCGATATCCGATCCGTGCCGCTGGAAGCAATCGACGGCCCCGTCCAGCAATCGCTTTGTCACCATTTGATTAAACTGGCTCACGATAATAGCGAACTTCTTTCCCTCGGCAGAAACGCCGCCTTCAAATAGGCGAGGCATATGCTTCACACAGTGGCTGAAGAATGATCACGATGACCGATGGAGAAATAACCGGCGTTTCATTGTATCAACTTTGTCTTCATCGATGAAATAAGCACCAAGCGTAGTATCGTCTCTTTTTTTTCCGCCGTGGAAATCCGAGCCGCCGCTTTCAAGGAGGTAATATTCGTTGGTCACTCCGCGATAGTGAGCGATGTGCTCCGGCATATGCGAAGGATGAATGACCTCGATGCCGTCGACGCCTGATTTGATGAGATGCTGCAACATGACGTCGGTCGTAAAGCGGCCAGGATGAGCAAGGAAAGAAATCCCTCCTGACGATGCGATCAGTTGTATTGCCTCCGAGGGCGAGAAGTGAAATTTTCTTTCATACGCAGGGCCCCCGTTGCCGATATACCGATCGAACGCCTCCTGATACGAACCGGTCAATCCTTCGTCCACCAACGCAGCCGCAATATGAGGACGACCCACAGAGCCGGTCCCGGCGTGTTCCATGACGGATTCAATTTTCAGAGGAACGTTTAAGGCGTTCAATTTCGCGACGATGCGCTCAGCCCGTTTGATTCGTTCGTGGCGAAAGAAGGTAAGGTAATCGAGAAGCCGCTGACTTTTGTAATCGACAAAATACCCCAGAATGTGTACTTCCTTGTCTTCAAAATTTGCGCTGAGTTCAACGCCCGAGATCACTTCCACGCCGAACTCTTTTCCAAACTCAATCGCATCGGGAATAGCGGCGACGCTATCATGATCGGTGATGCTGATGATGGAAAGGCCATGTGCCTTTGTTTTCTTCACAAGCTCGTACGGGGAATATGCGCCATCCGAACAGATTGTGTGCATATGAAGGTCGGCTTTAACGCCCATAGGATCGACTTTGCTCACTCCACGAGTCCGCTTGGAACGGACGCCTGCAATTCACGGGTGCGAAGCACTCAGCGAAGATTAAAGAAGTTGTTGTTCACGCTAGATATGAAGATTCTTGAAGCTCTCATAATCGTTGATGATGAGCTTGTTGCCCTGCAATTGCAGATATCCCTTCTTGATGAACTTGTGGATCATGCGCGAGATAGTCTCGCGCGAGGTTCCCGCCATGTTCGCCAGATCCTGTTGCAGTGGAAGCTCATCGATCTCAACACGCCCTTTGCGGAACATGCCGACCTCGTCGGCAAGTTGAAGCACCACGTTGGCAACTCTTCCCGCGGCATCTTTGAGGGAAAGACTTTTGATTTGGGTGTCGGCTTTGCGTAATCGGCCCGTCAATTCACGGAGGAGCGCTATTGCAACCATCGGATAATCGTTAAGGAGCCTTAGGAAGTCTCTACGGTGAATCATGAACAATTCGGATTTCGACGTTGCGACAACGCTGGCAGAGCGGGTCAGTCCGTCCAATATTGCCATCTCTCCAAAAAAATCGCTCCCGCCCAAAATGGAGAGGATCACTTCACGCCCGTCGTCATCCATCCGCACGATCTTCACTTTACCGGTGATAATGACAAAGAGCGCGGCACCGGTTTCTTCCTCTAAAAGAATAATGCTCCCTTTTTTGTACTTTTTGCGAACGCCAAGCGCGGCGATTTTATCGAGTTCCTGATCGCTCAACTCATTGAAAATCGGAACATTTCGCAAAAAGGTAACTTCTTCAAGCATGATTAAACCCTCACCTGGTATGCCGATTGGAAAGACGACAGCGGATTTACTGTGTCGTGAATATACGCGGTGTTGTGATGAAAGTCAAGCCACAACAAGTCCAATATTATTGCGTCAACAGCAGGTAGGAGAGGACTCCAAAGCTGACTTCCGTAATCAGGAGGGCTGAGGCTGCGACGAGATCCAATGTCTTCGATTTATCGCGCTGCGAAAGATTTCCCGTCGAGAGATAGTTGTCGTTGTATTTGTCCGCCCTGGTCTTCGCCAGGATTGATATCGTCCCGGAAAGAATTCCCGTTGTAATACTTCCATAGATCCATCCACTGTAGTTTCGAATTGAATGTGATCTGTCGAATACCCGGTTTGACTCCGATGTCCCATCCGGGAAAAGCCTCGCACGTGTGACGGGCTGCAACGGCGGACCGAACATCAATGTTTCAAAGTGCGAGAGTGAGAGCGCAAGCGGCAGAGACAGTAGACGGTCGGTAGCCACACTCAGCGGAGTAACACCCAGCGTCTTGTCGTGCACCGTTACACTCGCACCGCTCGGTTCAGAAAGAATCGTGTACGTATGCCTCTCCGGGACCGTAAGGACAAAAATGTAGTCTGCAAATATCGCGACCGTCGTATCCATTATCTGCGCATTCCATTGAGCTCCAGTTTGAATCCTTATCGAATGACTCCCAGCAGTCAACCGCGCTGAATCAACAGGCAGGACAAGGACGATGTTTGAATCTACCAACGCAAGCAAGTCCTTTTCGGTTGTTCGGATCGACAAGTAACCTGCGGCCTGCGCACACAGTTCAATTGGAAGAAAAATGGTTAGAAAAAATGCAAGAGCAAAAGATGTTTTCATTGATTCCTGCGACCAACTTTCCGAAGATTCTATAAGAACTATTTACCGGGTCGAAAGCAATAAATCGACCGATCCTCCGCGGCAACGTACAGAAAACTGTTCCACACCACCGGCGAAGTTTTGATTCTGCTCTCCAACTTGTACTTCCACATCACTGATCCGCTCGTCGGAGAGAGAGCGTAGATTTCCGTGTTGAGCGAGCCGACAAAGACGGCCGATTGTGTCACAACCGCGGAAGAATTGATTACGCTGCTTGCCGTGAATTTCCATACCGGTGTCCCGTCACTCTGGCGGAGGGCGGCAAACGTCCCGTTGAGCGCACCAATAAATACCAACGAATCGTTTCCAGACGGACATGCTACAATTCTATCGCCAGCATCGTACTTCCACCGTAAAGTCCCCCGGCGCACGTCGAGCGCATATAGGTAATGGTCCCGCGAACCGACAAACACAACGCCGCCGGCGATCATCGCGCTTCCGAAGAGAGCGGCATTCGTCTGGTATTGCCATACCATGGAGCCGTTGGTAGCATGCACAGCGTACACCACGCCGTTATCATTTCCGAAAATGATCAATGAATCGACCGCGGCCGGAGACGAGTGAATTGCTCCCTTCGTCTCAAATTTCCACACTTCCTCTCCCCGCGTTGGCGTGAGACAATAGAGAATCCCGGTTATGCTGCCGACATAAAGTTTTCCGCCGAAGAGAAGCGGGGAGGAATCGATTCCACCGAGCGAAGCTGTCCACTCTGTGCGGTTTTCCATGAGATCAATTGCCATGAAGGATTCTTTTCCTCCTTCTAATCCGAGGTATGCACGGTTCTGATCCGTAACTGGCGCACCGCCTATCGGGGAAGAGAACTTCTTGTGACCTATCCGCTTTCCAGTGAGGGCATCCACGGCGTGGTACTCTCCCTGATGCGTCCCGACAAAGAGGATGCCGTCAACGATCGTTACCGCACTCGCTCCGAAGCCGGCAGACGCGTCATATTTCCAGGCAAGGGACATCGGAAACGTCAGTGAATCGGACTTTGTGTAATGCGTGTGCGCAGGATTTTTGCCGGTCATGCTCCAGTCATTCTCCGATTGAACCAACGGCGAAGAGAGGCGAATTGCAGAGCAGCCGGCGAAGATGACGAGAACGCTGACACACAGACAGCAATACTTTATCAGAGTGGCAGTCTTCACTAAAAATCCCAGCCGAAAAAGAATTGATAGAATAATCCGTCCTGAATTTTTGAAAAACTATTCGTGATCGTCTTTCCAACGTCGTACCGCAGAACCAGCACCCCCGCGATGTTGAGTCGCAGTCCGCCGCCAACGCTCGCGAGGGTCTGAGTATAGACATCGTCCCAAGCGCTACCGGCGTCAAAAAACAACGCACCGCGAAAGGCGCCGAGTCCGACGCCGCCAAAAGGAAAACGGACGCCGACTTGATCGACGAACGGAAATCGAAGTTCCTGGCTCGTGAGCCAAATCTTTTTTCCCCGCAGCGACCAACGGGGAAAACCGCGCAGATCCCAACTCCCTCCCATGAAAAACCTCCTCGCTTCCTTCCCGTCATTATAGAGCGCCTCAAATCTCGAGGCAAATGCGCTCCTCTGACTTAGTCGAAGATAATACCGGTAGTCGCCAATGAGCGTATAGTAACTCACGTTCGAATATTGAATGTCCGTAGTGTAGGCAAGCGTGGCGATGAACCGCGAGCCGTCCAATGGACCGGTCGGACCCCACAACGAATTGTCGTGGACGAACGATATTGAGTTTGAGACAAGCAGCGCCTTGCGCGGTTGAAATCCGTAGATGACTTCCTTATCCGAATTGGTCAACGACATGCCGGTCTCGATGCGGCGGAATTTGGACAAGGGATAGCTTAGAACAAAGTAGCCGCCGAACGAGCGCTCGTAGAAAAACAAATCCGGATCTGTGAGGTCGTAGCGTCGCCCCGAAAAATGAAAAATGCCGGTTGCATAGTTAGTCCGCTGGCTCAACGAAACCCTCGACACCGCAAGATTGAAGCTCTCGAGAAATTCATCCGACGTTTGCGCGTTGTTGTAGAGAAGGAAATAGTATTGCTCATTGCCGAGCACATCGCTTAATGCGACGGCCGCGCCGCCGCCGGTTCCGAACACCGGATCGGTCGAGACCTGCGTCTGTGCAATATCCAGGGAATAATCGCCCGTGTATTTCAAGAAATGGACTGTGGTGTCATTTTCCGACGAGCGTGCAGCCCAGGCCGTTCCGCGGCCAAACGGCGAGTACGTATGTGCGACGTGTGACGTCTCGATCGCTGACGCAGCACCACTTATTTTGTAGAGCCGGAAGCTGTAGTTTTCGAACCCTGAAAAGATCAATTCATCCTTGTCCGTCCATACGGGATCGAAGGCCGCGTTGGAGAGATTCGTCACTTTTCGTGCAGGCGTGGGGGCAACGTTATTCAATATCTGTTTTGTCTCGACCGCCCAGATGTTCTGCGCGCCATCGGCGTTGGAAGTGAAGGTCAGGTATTTTCCGTCGGGAGAAAATGAGGGTGAATAGTAATTTTCCTCTCCGGACGTGACGAATAATATCCGCCCCGTGGTAAGGTCGTAGCGAAAAATATTGTAGGGCTGGCTCTTGCCGTACTGTGCCCGGTCGGAGCTGAAAAATATTGAACTGCCGTCGGGCGACCAGATCGGATCACGGTCGTCGTAGACGTCGTCGGTCAATCGCATCAAGCTTTCCGTCGCGAGCGTGTAGAAATACAAATCCATTCTCCCCGATTTGTCAATCGACGAAAAGACGATCTGCTTCCCATCGGCTGACCAGCAAGGCGATGCGAGAACAACGAGGTTTTTGAATTGGTACGAATCGATGAGCGAATTATTTTTGACATCAAAAATATGCAGTGCGTCCGACTCACCGCTCTTGGTCACAAATGCGAGCAGGCCATCCCTTGAAATTGATAATTTGCTCTGGAACAAATGGAACGCTTCGAACTCGTCCGTCTTCTCGCCGACCACAACCACATCCGGTTCGATTTCCTTTTCTTTTGAATCAAGATCAATTTTATAAATCGATGTGTACCCTGTATAGTTGCCGATGAAATAGACTTCGCGATTTCCGGCGTTATTGTAGAAGACGGGCTTTGAGTTGAAGCCGTTCTTCAAGAGCATTGTCGTTACGCGGCTTGCGTAGTCGCTCGAAGAGAGTACTGGGTAATACTTTTTCTTCAATTGATAATCCCATACCTCATCGAGCTCCTTATAATTCTTCCCGATGGTGACACGCATGACTTCGCTGAACGAGGTACTACGCCAAAAATTCTCCATCATCAACAAGAGTTTTTCCTCGCCATAGCGGTCTTCGATGAAACGGAGGACATTTTGCCCTTCTTTGTACATCAGGAATGTGCCGTAGATTTGGTCCATCTCCGAGAGAGGAACGAAGTAGTCGTTCAACACGGCATCGCGAATCACCATCTCCGCCTGGTCGTCCCATTCTGTGGACCATGCTTCCGCCAATCCTTCCGTGAACCAGAGGGGCGCCGTGCGGTCCTGCGGCTGGCGATGGTCGACCAATACCCGGCTGAGCTTGCTGTGCATGAAGACGTGGACAAGTTCGTGGCGGATCACATGGCGGAATCGCGACAGCGATCCGTCCGCGGGGATAACCACGCGTCCCTTGAGGAACTCAAAGAACCCACCGACTCCTTCCGGAATGAATCCGGGCGTCGTGTTGGTTTGCTGGAAATGAAGATGGGAGCTATAGAAAATGAGGGGGATACGGTTGATAACGGTGTGATTAAATTTACTCTCGAGCAGTTTGAAGCTTTCTTCCGCAAAGAACGCCCCCTGCTCGGCCAGTCCCTTCATTTCGGGATAGTAATAGATGTCGAAATGTTCGGTGCGGAGAATCTGCCAGTCAAAATCAGTGTACTGAACTTTATTCCGGCCGAAATAGTAAAACTGCGCGTGAAGCGTGCTCACAGCGAGAAGAGAAAAAACGCAGTATGAAAGGATCCTTCGCCGCATTGTCAAAAGAATTACTCTGGTCGTGTCGCTCGATATCGAAGAAATCTGTATCGATCCTTCACTTAGCCTTCGCCAATTCGTTTTTCAGAAAGTCGATCTTTTTCACCGGCGTCGGGTCGACGCCGTTCAGCATGGCGAGGTAGAAACTCACCCAATCGCCCAGATAAAGGAGCGAGAACATGCGTGCCAGGAGGCTTGTTCCTTCGCTGTGTACTTCGGTAACTCCATTTGCGAAAGGGCGGATTACTTCTTCCGTAATATTCATGCGAAGTTGTACACGCGCGTTATCTCCTCTATCCCTAAGGACGATGATGTGAATTTTTTCCATCACATCCTTTAACACTTCCCATCCGACGATCTCGTTATGATCCAGTTCAGGGAATACGTGTCCGTATGCCAGTGTTTTCGCATTCTCGGAAATTTGCCCGCGCCAACGAACGTCCACCGAATCAAATCTATCCGCCGAGGCGTAAATTACCGGAAGTTTCCCTTGCAGCGCCTCTGCGACGCGCAACGCCCGATTATCCTGAGATTCGGCGTTCCCATACGCCGCTGCCTTCTTTTTTAACAACGATATCGTCTCGTAAATTTCTTTCTTTTTGGATTTGATGAAGCCCAACCTAGACAGTACGACGAGCGTCGGAAAAAACGAATACCCCAATGCCGCACGCGGCGGAAGACCGCCGGGAATTTCAATGACCGGCTGTTTTTTTTGAAGTGCGAGGCGCTTCACTGCGCCGCCGGAAGTGATGCAGAGAATCTTCGCTTTCCGTTTCACGGCATCTTTGTGGGAAGAAATCGTCTCTTCCGTGTTTCCCGAGTAGCTCGACACTATAACGAGCGATCGCTCATTGACATACTCAGGAAGGAAGTAGTGCCGGCTGACGGCCACCGGTATCGTAATCTCATCCCCTAAAAATGAGCGCAGCAAATCACCGCCGATGGCAGAACCACCTAACCCGCTGACGACGATATTTTGTATTTTCGAAATCGGAAATCTTATTTTTGATGCTTCGCCGATCGCCACCGCTTCTTCGACTTGTCGGGGAAAATCGAAGATAAGCGAGCGCATGCCGGACGGGTCGTGATGTGCAATGTGTTCGTTGGTCATGAGGAAGAGCTGTTTGGTGATGTTACGCAAAAAGCAGGAAATATTGCCACTGCCGACCCAAAGGGTTCCTTCGGAAAGGCATCACTTTGTGAAAAGTCACTAGGACACTAAGAAATGCAAGAGATCCTATTCAACACCTCACTCAGTAAAGGGTTCTTTATGGAATCTTTGAGTCTTAGAGCCTTCGTGGCAGAGTTTTCATTCTGTGCGTACGTGAGTTATTTGGCATAATTTGATTTTTTCTTTGCGTCCTTTGGCTCTTCTTCGCGGTCTTTCAGGTTTCTCCCAAAAAACCTGAAAGACCGCGAAGGACGCAAAGGATGCGTGAAGATTATTCCGGCAATGGAATATCGGGCGAGAGGCGTTTCAAGTTGGCAACCAGAAACTCCTTCACTTCTTTAAACGTTGAAAAAGTGAGTGCCTTTGCTGCTATTTTTTGCGCTTCTTTCACCGTCACGGAGCGGATGATCTTTTTGATTTCGGGAAGCACCGTTGGTATCACACTAAACTCATCCAATCCAAGACCAAGGAGCAGCACTGTGGCAACCGGTTCGCCCGCCATCTCTCCGCACATCCCGACGGGAATCTTATTCCTGTGCGCTTCTTTGATAATATGTCTGATCGTCCGCAGCACCGCCGGTTCGAACTCCTGATACAACTGCGACACGATATCGTTCCCCCTGTCGACGGCAAGCAAGTATTGAATTAAATCGTTCGTCCCAATGCTGAGGAAGTCGACCTCCTTTGCAATTTCACCCGCAAGGACCGCCGCCGAGGGGACTTCAATCATCACACCAATCTTCAAACGATCGTCGAACGTATGTTTCTCTGCGCGCAGGGAAGCCTTCGCCTGTGACACGAGCTCTTTCGCCTCCCGGACTTCCCTCAGGCTCGAGACCATCGGAAACATCACCCAAATATTCTTCTTTGTGCTCGCCCGCAACATCGCCCGCATTTGAGTGATGAAAGTCTCAGGGCGGTCGAGCGCCACGCGAATCCCGCGCCAACCAAGAAACGGGTTTTCTTCCTCATACGATTGCGAGACGACTTTGTCCCCGCCGATATCGAATGTCCGCATGATTACTTTGTTCGGAAAGGCTTTTTCGGCAATGGATTTGTATTCACGGTATTGCTCTTCTTCCGAGGGAAAAGTATCTCTTCCGATCAGTAATCCCTCGGCCCGATAAAGGCCGACGCCGTGCGAGCCTTGCGATTTTGTGAAACGCATCTCCTCGGCGAATTCAATATTGGAAGACAGCTCGATCTCTTTTCCGTCCGCCGTCACAGCCGGTAGATCGCGAAGTTCGTTCAATCGATGTTCGAACTTCGCCATCTCCCTGCTCCGGCGTTTGTAGTTTGCGATCGTCTCTTCGGCGGGATTAATCACGGTAACACCGGCGTAACCGTCGAGGATCATAAAATCGCCCGGTGCGGCGTGCGAGGTGATTTCCTTTAGTCCAACAACTGCCGGAATTTTGAGCGAGCGCGACAAGAGTGCCGTATGCGAGGTCACGCCCCCCATGTCGGTGGCATAACCGAGAATGTCGTTGCGGCTGAAGAGGATCGTGTCGGCCGGCGTCAGCGATTGCGAGACGACGATGGATCCTCCTTCGAAGCGGGAAATGAGTTTTTGTTCCTGAATATTTCTGATGATGCGATTTTTGATATCTTCCACGTCGTGTGCACGCTCACGCATGTACTCATCGGATGAATTCAACATCAACTGCTGATACTTCGCGATTTCGCCGTGGACGACAAACTCCGCGTTCTTCCGTTCTTTTTCGATGCGTTTGTAAATCGAACCGAACAAAACGGCATCGTTCAGAATCATAATTTGTGCTTCAAAGATTTTCGCCTTGCTGTTGCCGATTTTCTGTTCGGCAAAAGAAAGAATTTTCTGCAGTTCCTTTTCGGAACGGCTCACCGCATCGCGAAGACGTTCGATCTCTTTCTTTACATCCTCTGGTGGAATCGCTTTCTCTTCGATCCGCGGGATATGCTTTTTATACACAAACGCGCGTCCCATCACAATCCCGGGGGCAGCAGCAATACCGTGGAGCGTTATTTCATTCATCGTGGGCATCGTTAAGCTTCGTCAAATCCTCGTTCAAACAAACCGACAATTGCGTCGCAGGCATCCTGTTGATCCTCGCCGTCGAATTTCAGTAGGAGGACCGAGCCCTGTTCGGCGGCGAGCGTCATCACCCCGATAATGCTTTTGCCGTTGATTTCAAAACCATCTTTCATGATGAAGAATTCCGACTTGAATTTCGCCGCCATCTTCACCAGCGATGCCGCGGGACGTGTATGTAACCCTGCCCTATTCTTAATGACAATTTCTTTTTCGATCATAGCGATAGTGCAATCAGTTGGCCGCCAGCAACATCGGTGCATCCATAGGGCAGAGCTCCTAGAAATTTCTATTCAACAGCATTTCTGAAAACCACGCGAGCATTTCGCGAGCACCGCTTCGTTTCAGGTAAGCCAGCTGCAAGCTTGCCCGCTGAATGTTTTGGGCGACCGCTTTTTTTGCCATGTCGATGACTCCCCAGCGCTTGTAAATATCCCGGACGGCGGAAATATTTCTTCGTGATGTCCCTCCGTGTGTAATGATGCTTCGAATCATTTTTTTGTCGGCGCCGCGAGCCCGGGCGTACGCCTGAATGAGCAAGTACGTCTTCTTTCCTTCTACGATGTCACCCCCGATTGTCTTGCCAAATTCTTTTTCATCCGCAATGATGTCAAGTAAGTCATCTTGAATCTGAAATGCTCTACCGATGTTCGTACCGTACGACGTCAGTGCCCGGATTTCCTTTTCACTTCCGCCGCCGATGACTGCGCCAATTTCCGAAGCCACGGAGACCATTTTTCCGGTTTTCTTTCCGATCATCAACAAGTATTCATCAAGGGACACATCCTTCCGCGACTCAAACTCCTTGTCGAATGTCTGTCCCTCGCATACTTCAACAACCCCTTCTGTAAATATATCGGCAACACGCGGAATAAACGGAGATTGTGTCTTCAGCAGCTCACGATACGCAAGCGCGACGAGTTCGTCGCCCACAAGAATCGCGATGTTGTTATCCCATTTCTTATGAACGGTTGCCCTGCCGCGCCTCGACGATGCGTTGTCCATAATATCGTCATGCACAAGTGTGAAATTGTGGAGGATTTCTATGGCCACAGCAGCGTGCATCGCGTGCGTAACATCGCCTCCGACGGCCTCGCAGGAGAGAATCACCAACAATGGCCGAATTCTCTTTCCGCCGCCGGAAAGAACGTATTGCACCGGCTCGTAGAGCATGCGTGGCTCGTTTTTGTGGATGCATGAACGTAATTGACGTTCAACATTTTTCTTGTACCGCTGATATTTTCGGGTAAATGATTTCATCTAGAAGACTATAGTAAGAAAGGCGTTCGATTAGACGCGATTAATTTGGGCCCGCTGCAATTCTCGGATAGTGGAGGCTCCGACCAGAAACATGGCACCTTTGAATTCCTTTATCCATTGTTCAAGATGAATGGATAGTCCTTTCTTTCCCGATGCCGTCAGCACCTGGAGCATCGGTCGCGCGGACGCCGTCAGATCGGCGCCAAGCGCGATCGCCTTCGCAGCCTCAAGCCCGCTCGCAATTCCTCCCGATGCAATCAGCGTTAGGGCGGGAGAAGATGGCTTAAGCGTTGCAACCTGCTTCAACGCCTCGGCCGTTGGAATTCCCCAATCCCAAAACTGTTGCCATTGGCGCCGGCCGTTGATCCCCTCTTTTCTCCGGAGAATCTCCACACCGGCCCAGCTCGTACCCCCTGCCCCGGCTACGTCGATAATAGTTACGCCAACACTGATTAAGCGCTGTGCAACGTTTTTAGAAATCCCGGCACCGATCTCCTTGACGATTACCGGGATAGACAATCCGCGAACCATTCTTTCGATTCCACCGAGTACGCCGCGGAAATTCACATTCCCTTCGGGCTGAAGGAATTCCTGCAGCGGATTAAGATGAACAGCAAACGCATCTGCCCGAATCAGGTCTGCCAGTCGCTGCACCGATGAAACGTCGACAAGCTTCGCCACTTCTGCCGCACCGATATTTCCGACGACCGGAATGGTCGGGGCGACCTCCCGCACAATGCTGAACGATGAATGATATGTCGTGTCTTCCAGCGCCTGGCGCTGACTGCCAACGCCCATTGCGATGCACTGCTCTTCGCAGACCTCAGCCAAATTCTTGTTGATGCGCTTTGCATCGGCATAGCCCCCCGTCATGCACGAAATCATGAACGGAAATGCGAGCCGTTTCGACAGAAAAGCTGTTTCGGTGGAAATGTCGGCGAAATCAATTTCGGGTAACGCGTTGTGAACGAATTCCCATTGGTCAAAACCGGTCCGCTTCTCGCGAAATGAGACATCGCGCTTCACCGTCAGATTGACATGCTCCTTTTTTCGGGATGCGGTCTTGAATTTGGGTCGCGATCGTTTCATGAAAACGGGAATGGTTCAGCGCGGAGCGAAGACGCACAGTTGGGGTTACTACGTTCAATCTCTGAGAAAATTATACAGAAAATAGGCACGAGAATCAAGGAAGGGGAATCGTCTCACTTTACATGGGACAGAATGGGTCTTGCTAGTGAACCTGTCGAAACTTGATTGTAGATGTCACTTTCTTTCCGAGAAAGAAAGTAACCAAAGAAATCTGTCGAAATCGTAATCCACGGATTCAATCCCAGCCGCACATGCCGACAATTTCGGTGCCCAAACGAACCTGAGATCCCGGGCATTTGAGCAGAGCACCGAAATTGAAACCCTTCGCTTAAATCCTTCCCCCCCCTCGCACCCTACGATTTCGACGTGTCCTGAACGATAGTGCGTCCATGGACTCGGAATCGGCGGCGATGTGCGGCGGAGGCGATGCGTGCGTTAAGAAAACGGCAAGCATGTGGGCAAGGCATGTGCGAGCCGTTTTCTTCAGCACGTGTGCTGGCCAGCATCGCAAGGGTTCCGATTCCGAAAAGCTCTCTTTTGAGCCGGAGGCTCATCAGCCTTTGGCTGAGCTTCTACTCTTTCTCTGGCATCAGAGAAAGA
>JAGVPT010000006.1 GCA_020052095.1 Bacteroidota bacterium
AGCTGATTGATTGTCATTTATTCCTCCTGTGTTATTACAGGAGGAATCTACCACTTTTTTCTCTCTTTGTCAATATGGGCCATTTTTGTCGTAGACCCCTATTTTTTCCGCCATTTGGTGACGTCAGAAACACTGCCGCTTTTTTACAAGGGACATACTTTATGAATGAATTCAGCGGAACGGCAGGTCAATTTACTGGATTCTCTTTGTTCCGCTGTTCAACTTTGTATGTTTCGAGTACGTAGGGAAAAATCCCGATAGGCTTTCCCAGAAGTCGACCTGAAAAAGTTCCCCGTAAACCTCCTGTTGTTGACACGTGTCAAGTCCTCCGTTGACTTTGGGGTCTAAGCTCCTTAATTTTGTACTGAAACATAGATGAATTTGGTTGGGGCACAAAGCTCTCTTTACATTAGAACTAGGTACGCCAATGACCTCTCCTCGACGAATGAGGCTTTTTTGCTCACGCCCTCTCTGCACACGTTTGCTTTCGTTCCACGCTTATCTTTCCGACCCTATCATTACGGAGATGACCAATGGGTAAGATTGATTCCAACACGATTGTGTTTCTGTCCAATTCATAAACTTCACGGAGGTCTTATGAGGAAGATGGTGTTGTTGCTTTTCCTTGCCGCCTCGCTTACTTTCGCGCAGGATTACATGCGCGTGAAAATGAAAGATGGTTCGCTGCAAACAATTCCGTTGCAGTCTATCAACAAGATTATATTCTCCGGTCTGACTGCCGTTGACGACAAGACGGTGCTGAAATTGGGAAGTATTATAAAGACATTTGCCCTTCTCCAGAATTATCCAAACCCGTTCAATCCCACCACGACGATTGAGTACACTATTCCGCGCTCAAATGATGTGGCGATTCGAATCTATGACATCACCGGCAGATTAGTCAGAGTGTTGGAGAACGGTGTTCAAGAGGCGGGTGATCATCACGCGCAATGGGACAGTAGAAATAATGCCGGGCAAATGGTCGCAAGTGGAATGTATGTTTATGAGATACGATTTGAAGGTTCTGTTCTAACACGAAAAATGATGTTGTTGAAGTAAATCTGACCAAACGTCAGTCATCTCTTGGAGGATTGCTATGAAAAAAATGTTTACAATAATTTTTGCGTTCTTCATCGTCCAATGTGCATTTGCTCAGAAGATGCAAATTCACACATCGACGATGGGAATAATTGACATTGAGCTCTCAAAAGTCGACAGTATAACATTTACCGTTGCCGGCGGATTGCATGTAAGTCCAGAAAATATCTATGTGCCTCAAGGCGGAAGTATGCAGGCAACAATAAATGGCGGCAAGACACCCTACAGTATACAAGTCGCACCAAACAGCTCGATTGCAACCGCTTCGATCGCAGGCAATATGTTAACGGTCAGCGGAGTTGCGGTGGGTTCGACGAGTCTCGTTGTTAAAGACAATTCCATTCCTGTGCAGACGGTGATGGTAAACATCTTTGTCACAACTGGATCCGGCGGACTGAATGCAAATCCGGGCCATTTATCGCTCACGGTAGGTGAACAGAAGACAGCAACGATAAGCGGCGGTACAACACCATACAGCATTCTCACGTTCCCCGATCCGGCAGTTGCTTCTGCTTCGATTTCAGGTTCGACGTTAACCGTAACCGGAGTAGGTAACGGCGGCACGTACATTACTGTAAAGGATAACTCAGGTCCGTACAAGACTGTCTGGATCAATATCGATGTACATCAAATCTTCACTACGCCCGGTAGCTTATCCTTCAGTTCGACCGCGGGTAACTTCTCGGCGAGTGGAATTTTTGACAACACGGGCGATAGCCTGCCCGCTAACACTCAAGGCGCCGGCGGGTTTTACTCTCAAGGTTTAGGTCCGTTTGCGGCGCTGCAAGTCGTTGGATACGTTAAGAACTCTGCAACCAGTTGGGACGTTGCGGTCGTTGTGATGGTGGACAGTGCTAATGTCATAACCGGTAATTATCCGTTCTTAACCGTCGGGGGTCCAATAAAACATGCGGAATTTCTTTACGTCAAAGATTGGAATCCATCGGACACAACCGGCGATGACCCATTCTTCAAGGGCAGCTACATGTTAGATGCAGGAACTGTCTCATTAGCCTCGTTTACGGGGACGTCTGCTCAAGGTACCTTCTCCGGAACCGGTGCATGGTACGCCCAAGGCATTCCAGATCCTACCAAACCAATTACACTGACGAATGGTACCTTCACTGTACCGGTCATTAAGGGGTTTTTACTTTCATCATCAGAGGAGAGGGCGATCGAAAAGTTAATACATCGACTAATCCGATAAGTGCCTTAGAACGCTGTGGTCGTAATTCAGGCGGCATCTCAGGGTCTTTATGGAGAACCCAACTTCGACGAGGTTGGGTTCTCTGTTTTTAGGGGAGGACATTTCGGTTCGTCTCTTTTATATTGCATCGACTTCCATCGTTTTGTATCTTTGTAGCGTGCTGAAGTGAAATTGGAAGCTGGCGGAACGGTCCGCCCAAAAGCGGCGGATTTCTCCCGTCAGGTTCCCCTGACGGGATCAACTATTACGCAATTGGTTTTGGAGAGCTGGCAGAACGGTCCGCCCAAATGCGGCGGATTTCGTGCCGCCTTCGGCGACACTCAACTATTGCACCCGCCTTTGGCGGACGGGTGCAAGGACTTGACGGTTCGATTTTAAGAAAGTGAAAAATAGAAATTTTGTTTTTGGAGAGCTGGCAGAACGGCTATTGCACCGGTCTTGAAAACCGGCGGGCGTAAGCCCTTGTAGGTTCGAATCCTACGCTCTCCGCACGTGGGACAATTCTTCGTTTATATCCTTTACTCCAGGGAATTCTCGCGTCCGTATATCGGACAGACAGATAACCTCACCGCCCGTGTGCGGCGGCACAATG
>JAGVPT010000196.1 GCA_020052095.1 Bacteroidota bacterium
GGCAGTAAAAACATCGTAGATGTTTCATTATTGTAAAAAACTCTACCCCACTTTCTTCATGATCCTCGTAGAGGATCAATAAAACTCTTTTGCAACGCTAAGCAGTTACGGAAAAATAACAAAAAAAACTGGGCGTTAGCCCAAACTTTGGCTTCGTTTGGGACTAAAGTGCTCTTTTAGGATGAGTAAATATTGGTCCCCGATATAAATGTCGGGGCAATTCATACACAATCAAAATTAAGTTGACGCCTATGAGCCATGCCTGCGGCAGGCCCGCCGAAGAGGCGGGCAGGCAGGCGAAAGCCGGAATCTAATTGCATTGATTTAGTCGGCAGTTTTAGATTCCGGATCAAGTCCGGAATGACGAGCTACCATTTTTGAGATGGCTTCTAGAAATAATCATCTATAATTCTCTGTGACTCCGTGCCTCTGTGGTCGAAAATCTTCAATGTGCGTAACATCGGCAGTTAGTTAGAATGGAAGGAGAGGTTACCTTATGTGTCTTGCAATCCCCGGAAAAGTACTCGAGATAGAACGAGATGTTCAACCCGTAATGGGGAAAGTCAGCTTCGGCGGGATCAATAAACGTGTTTGTCTCGAATGGCTCCCCGACGTGAAGGTAGGAGAGTACGTTATCGTGCATGTCGGATTTGCCTTGAGCAAGGTCGACGAAGAGGAGGCCCTCGAGACGATTAAAATGATCAACGAAATGGGAGACGCCCTCGATGAATTGCAGGCTGATGAAAGCGAAAGGCCTCAGCCTCCAAGTAACTGACGGACTAACGTTTCGCACAGCATGAAAGCTTTGCCACTCCCAAAAGGATGCCCTTCCGAAGGAACCCTTTGGGTTGGCAGAAGGCTCCAAGGCACAAAGATTCCACGAAAAACTCTGGGCTGAGTAACTCATGTTGCGCAAAACGCCAATATTGTTGCCACGAAGTCACCAAGTCACTAAGAAAAACAACCTCTATTTAATGGACATTACAAAATGAAGCTTTCCTTAAGAACTCTTTGTGCCTTAGTGCCTTGGTGGCAAGGCTTTTAAACTCTGCGTAACATCAGTGAGTAAGGTCGTTAGATAGGACTTCTTCCATTTATTAGTGTCTTCGTGACTTTTCCCGAAGGGACTCCATCGGAGGTGGCAATATTTCCTGTGGATTGCGCAACGTCAGTGACTGAATCAAAGAAAGGATCAAGTATGCGATACGTTGATGAGTTTCGAAGCAGGGGCGCTGCACGCCACTATGCCGATATAATTCGTCAGTTGACCACCCGTCCTTGGACCATTATGGAAGTCTGCGGCGGACAAACCCATACTATCGTGAAAACTGGAATTGAGGAATTGCTGCCAAAAGAAATATCCCTCGTCCATGGTCCTGGATGTCCAGTCTGCGTAACTCCTCTCGAGATTATCGATAAGGCAATTGCCATCGCCTCACGGGACGACGTCATTTTCACGTCATTCGGAGATATGGTGCGCGTTCCCGGTTCCTCAAAAGATCTGCTTAGCGTGAAGGCCTCCGGTGGCGATCTTCGGATTGTCTACTCTCCGCTCGACGCCGTGAAGATCGCCCGGCAAAATCCCTCAAAGCGCGTTGTCTTCTTCGCTGTTGGATTTGAAACGACCGCTCCGGCCAACGCCATGGCAGTCTACCAGGCGAAGAAACTCGGGTTACAAAATTTCTCAATACTATGTTCTCATGTTCTCGTTCCGCCGGCAATGGAGGCATTACTATCCTCGGAGAGCAATCGTGTTCAAGCCTTTCTAGCCCCGGGGCATGTTTGTACTGTGATGGGATTCGAAGAGTACATACCGCTTGCCAAGAAATATCGAGTGCCGATCGTTGTTACGGGATTTGAACCTGTGGATATCCTGCAGGGGATCGCCATGGCAGTGAAGCAACTCGAAGAGGGACGTGCCGAGGTAGAAAACGAGTATACGCGCTCTGTCCGTCGCGAAGGAAATGTGCCGGCTCAACAACTCATTCGTGAGATTTTCGAAATCACGAACAGAAAGTGGCGAGGAATCGGAGAAATTCCCGTGAGCGGACTGGGAATAAGAGAAGAGTACGCTGAGTTTGATGCCGAAAAGATCTTCAACGTCCAGAATATCAGCGCGGATGAATCCAAAGTGTGTATCGCCGGTGTGATCCTTCGTGGATTGAAGAAGCCGCACGAGTGTCCGGCGTTCGGAACCGACTGTTCTCCTGAACATCCGCTCGGCGCACCCATGGTTTCTTCGGAAGGCGCCTGCGCCGCGTACTATCAATACCGTCGGTTTAGCCCCGAATTGAAAGAGGTGAGAGAATTATGACTGCAAATGGAGCAACAATTTCAAACGGACCAGCTTGTCCGATTCCGATTTCCGAGTATCCCCGTATACTTCTTGCTCATGGAGGGGGAGGGAAGCTCTCTCAACAGTTGATTCAAAAGATGTTTGTACCGCAATTCAAGAATGAATCATTGGGATTGCTCCACGATGGCGCAGTTCTGCGCGTTGAGGGTGACCGGATTGCATTTACAACAGACTCGTACGTTATCAATCCAATCTTCTTTCCGGGCGGAAACATTGGAGAGTTGGCAATCAACGGAACCGTAAACGACCTTGCCATGTGTGGCGCCATCCCGCGTTATCTCTCGGTCGGCTTCATTATCGAGGAAGGATTCGCGATGGAAAATTTGTGGCGACTCGTTCACTCCATGCAGGAGGCTGCAACTTATGCGGGAGTAGTTCTGGTTACGGGAGATACGAAAGTCGTCGACAAGGGTAAGGGAGATCAGATCTTTATCAATACTTCCGGCATCGGAGTAATAGAGAAGGGCGTCGATATCGACCCTCGACGTGCTGCTGCAGGAGACGCCATCATCGTAAGCGGCAACATTGCTCAGCATGGAATCGCCATTATGTCTGTCCGCGAAGGGTTAGAGTTCGAGACGACCATTAAAAGCGACACGGCCGCGCTGAACTCGCTCGTGCATCGCATGATGGCCACCTACCGTGATATTCACGTCCTCCGAGATCCGACTCGCGGCGGTCTTGCGAGCTCCCTCAACGAAATAGCGGACTCAGCTCATGTTGGTATTCGAATCAGCGAAGAAAATATTCCAATAGCTGAAGATGTCAAGGGAGCATGCGAAATAATGGGGTTCGATCCTCTCTATGTCGCGAACGAAGGAAAATTGATCGCATTTCTTCCTGCAACAAAGGCTAATGAAATGCTATCAGTAATGAAAAGTCATCCTCAGGGGAAAGAATCTCAAATTATTGGCGAGGTTGTCGCAGACCATCCCGGATTAGTGGTCATGAAGACAAAAATTGGCGGCTCTCGGGTTGTGGATATGATGTCGGGGGAACAACTCCCTAGGATTTGTTGAAATAGATCTCGACGAGAAGAGGCTCGTTGGGGCCGTCACATTCTAATAATTTTAGATTGTTGAAAAAAACAGGCAATCATCGTATTGATGATTGCCTGTTTTTGTTTAACAGATAACTATTGTTTCATTGCCGACGGAATTTTAGGCGCAATATCCCGGAAAGTCAATACACTCTCATTGCCTGTCCTGTCCACCGCAGAGACTGCGATACGCCCCAGAAATTGAGTCGTATCCTTGACAACCTGCTGTCGCCGCGATCTCGTTACTTCCCTGAGAATGCGTGAAAGGGGAAGAGCAGTAGAGCGATCGCTACTATTCATAATCGTATATTCCCACATCGCATCATATTGATTGTAAACAACCCACCTGAAGACGTCGTCCAATCTATCATGCGACCATGTCACCAAGAGGGTGTCGTTGGAAACGGTTGTCTGTATCTTCGCTGCAGCAGGTGCATCATCATCCAGCCACGGAGAAGGGGGAACGAGCGCCATTGTTTTGTAGGGACCATTTTTGAGTGATGCAACGAGAACGCTGCTATCTCTTAAGAATCCTTTCATGCTGAAAAGGACATGTCCAGGATTATCGGGAACGATTCCCCGTTCGATCATGATCTGGTTTATGATCTCGTCCGCACCTTTTTCATCATTCATTCTGCCGAGAATCATTCCCGGCCAAAGATTCCGCCCTTTCGTGTTTTGGCGCGACCACCAGCCAAGAAGGACGGGAAAGCTCTGCGGGATCTGATTGATAGGCCAATATAATTGCGGAGTCCAGTAATCGATCCAGCCTTTGTTAAGCCATAACTTTGCATCCGCGTAGAGCCGATTGTATTGGTCGTAACCGGCAATTGACGGCGGATATGTCGGACGCCAGATGCCAAATGGACTGATGCCGAACTTGACATATTGTTTCTTGGATTTGATTCCTTCGTACACGCGTTCGACGAGTGAATTGACCGCGGCCCTGCGCCAATCTTCACGTGAAAGCGAGCCACCGGACTTCGTGTATTCCTCCCACGAATCATCGTCCGGGAAATTTCCGTCACCGTACGGATAAAAATAGTCATCGAAATGCACGCCATCGACATCGTACCGCTTCACAACGTCCATGATAACACTGTAGGAGTAATCCTGCGTTTCTTTTTTTGATGGATCGAGCCAGAATGTGCCGTTACTGACTTTTTTGGCAAGGTCGGGTCGTTTTTTAACAATAGAAGAATCGGAGAGCTCTCCTCCGCGGGACATGAATGCGCGATACGGATTAAACCATGCATGCAGTTCAAGTCCGCGGTTGTGAGCTTCCTGAATCCAGAACTCGAGTGGATCGTAATACGGATCGGGCGCTTTTCCCTGCGTTCCGGTCAGGTACGACGACCATGGCTCAATTTGACTTGGATACATTGCGTCGCAATGCGGACGGACCTGGAAAATGACTGCGTTGAGATGGAGTTTGGCGGCGGAGTCCAGAATTGCGATTGCCTCTTTCTTTTGATCATCGGTAGACAATCCTGGCTTACTTGGCCAATCGATGTTTGAAACGGTTGCAACCCATACACCGCGGAACTCACGATCGGCACGTGGAATAGATCGTGATTTATCTTCTTCCCCGCTCGGTTTTACGATTGCGCATCCATTGAAATAGAGGAAGACGTACGTGCTCATGAGAATGAATAGAATTTTCTTTTTCATGGAGGATTTTTTCTATAATGATGATTGTCAAATGATGTTGTATGAGGAGCTTGATGACGCTGGTGCTTGCGAAGAACTGTATCGATGCCGGTACGGCAGGTGATAAAGCGTACTGAAAAGTGAGAAGAATTGCAAGTGAAGGGGATGATAAGGAACGAAGAAGCTATCCGATTGCTCTCAGCAATCGGATAGCTCCTGAGCGTACTATCCCCGCATCTCCATCATGTCTGTAATTCTTGAGAGTCTCTCGCGATATAATGCTGCGATGAATTGCAGATCCTGATTGCCAAGCGTGATGATATCTTTGGTGTTTTCTTCGGCCTGCGCCGGTGTTTTGATGCCAGGGATGATTGTTGATACACCGGCTATGCTTGCGCAATAACTGAGACTAAGCGATGATTTGGATATGCCTTCCCGCTCTGCGATCGGCCAGAGGTCTTCGAGTGCGAAAGGCGCCTCCTTGAGGATTTCAGGAGAGAGCCTGAACTTGCGATGATCGTTTGACGAAAACGTCGTGGTCTTCGTAAACTTGCCGGTGAGGAGCCCAAATTGGAGCGGCATCCGGGCGATAATTCCATAACCGGCAGCTTTTGCGCGCTGGACGACGAGTAGCGATCGTTGGTTGATGATATTCAATACAAGCTGAAGTCCATCGCCAATGCCGTGATTAATCAGGTACTCGGCCTCAGGATCAGGATGGTACGTGTTAAGGGACAATCCCCAGTACCGGATTTTTCCGCTACTTTTTAACTGCTCCATCGCTTCGATGCACTCGCCCTGCTCCAAATGAACCTTCTTCGCTGAATGAAGTTGATAATAATCAATGCAATCGCGCCGGAGCCGCTTTAAGCTATTCTCGCAGGCGGTGAGGATGTACTCTTTTGAATAATCGAGATAAATCGAGCGATCATCACGCAGGCGGTGTCCCACTTTCGTGGCGATTACGACATCCTTCGAGTTGGCAAATGATTTTCCGATCAACTCTTCGGAATGACCAAGACCATAAAAATCTGCCGTATCGTAAAACGTGATACCGAGATCGAGGGCGCGTTTGAGGGCTGCGAGTGACGTTGAATCATCCACGTGGCCCCAACCGATCGGGATATCTCCCGCCATCGTCGGTCCGCCAATGCCCCAGGCACCGAAACCGATCATGCTGACTCTTAATGAGGTTTTTCCGAATTGACGAGTTACCACGTGGCTTTTATCGGAGTGATGGTTTGTTTAAGGTTTCCTAAGCGGTCCCATTAGCCTGTATTATTCAATTGACCAATATCGATACTTCCTCTACTTCTCCTGCGGAGGGAGTATCTTCTTGATCGCCCGCTGAATTGCCTCACCAATTTTTTTCTGATTGTCTGCATTCAACAAGAATTCGCGGCTAACGGCGTTATCGCCAATCTCGAGCAAGAGTCTGTACGGGGCTTTGTTGACGTGTTCATCGAGGCTATAGAACGAAAGTTTCCCCGTTGAGACGCAGCGATAATCATTCCGATTTGGTTCACTATCGCCGTGGATGCCAGCATTGAAAAGATCCGTCGCCGTACATATTTCGTCGAGAATAACGCGTGCGAGTTCTCGATTGATCTTCTCATTCGGATCGCCTTCATGTACAAATCCCCAACAATAATGTTTGTTCGTAGCGCCATTATTGTGCACGGCAATGAAAAGATCGGGCTCTAACTTATTCGATTCGTTTATCTCATACGCGTACCCGGATATGCGCCCGCTATCGACCGCAGATGTGTGGCTGATTTTCGTATTGCTTCCTGTCTGGGCATGGTGAAGATCCGGAATGTAATAACTCCAGACCTTGAATTGCTTCGTGCCGGGCACAGGTGCGGCCAACGCCGCGTCGACGATGGCACTGCACACTAGTCCTTCGTTGAAGTCTTTGCCGGTGTCACTCTGATGGGACGGCTGGAAAACAATTACCGGTGGAGCCTTGAATTGAACGTCTGCCAGAACTGATTTGCTCGAAGAGCATCCGACAAGCAACAATACAGATGCAGCGACAATAACCATTAGGAGGAAAACTGCTCTTCTTTTCATGGGTTGTGGAGGGATAGTGAGTAATGATCAATGAGTATCTGCTATGAAAATACACTTATCTTTGAACTATGCGGCTTCGTTGAGTTCCTGCACAGTGACTTTGAGTCCAAGCGATTCTAGCCTGTGTA
>JAGVPT010000245.1 GCA_020052095.1 Bacteroidota bacterium
CAAAAGGGGTCATACCTCGGGCCGGTATACAGTGATGCGGACGTTGAGGCGTTTCTCCGGAAATCCAAGCTTCCGTACAAACGAGTCTCTCATTCCTCAGACTTGTGCAAAACCATTGCGTCGTCTCTCGCCGAAGAAAAGATCATAGGCTGGTTCCAGGGACGGATGGAGTTCGGCCCCCGCGCATTGGGCAATCGATCGATCATCGGCGATGCCCGTTCGCCGGAGATGCAGAAGAAAATGAACCTGAAAATAAAATTCAGGGAAGGATTCCGTCCATTCGCCCCGTCGGTACTTGCGGAACATGCGGACGAATGGTTCGAGCTGGATCAGCAGAGCCCGTACATGCTCCTGGTCGCGGATGTTAAAAAGAAAAAACAGCGAGCGATGACCAAAGCGGAAAAGAATCTGTGGGGAATCGAGAAGCTCAATGTGATCCGTTCAAAGATTCCAGCGGTGACTCACGTCGACTATTCCGCCAGAATCCAAACTGTGCACAAGGAAGACAATCCCTTGTATCACCAACTTATAACGACCTTCTACAAGAAGACGGGATGTCCGGTGATCGTGAATACGTCGTTCAACGTTCGCGGCGAGCCGATCGTTGCGACGCCGCTTGACGCATACAAGTGCTTCATGCGTACGGACATCGACATCCTGGTGCTCGGAAATTATATTCTGCAGAAAGAACACCAGCCCAAATTTCACGACGATCTTCTGTGGAGGCAAACCTATGAGTTGGATTAGCGATGTGCGGGATGAGATTCATCACCTCCAGCTCTCGGGAAAGGAACTGAAGAAATTTGGGCTTCTTGTCGGATCCGTATTCGTGGTGCTCTCGGGCGTTGGCATTTATCGTGGTTGGAGTATCGTAGGTACCGGCACACTTCTTTTGGCCGGGGTCGTTCTCCTGTCATGCGGAATGTTTTTGCCGGAATCGTTGAAGCAGGCGTACAGGGTCTGGATGGCAGCGGCGTTCGCCATTGGGTGGCTGGTCTCGAGAATGATTCTTATCATTCTATTTTACTTCGTCCTTACTCCTGTCGCCTTCCTCGCCCGGCTCTTCAAGAAGGAGTTCCTGGACACGGATTTTCGAAAGAAGAAGGAATCATACTGGATTCCAAAATCGGCGAACAAGAAAATCAACTATGAAAAACTGTTTTGAGGTGGATGAAGATGGCTAAGATCAAAATTATTGCTGAATACCTTGAATTCCTGAAAGAGAACAAGAAGTGGTGGCTCATGCCGATTGTAATTTCGCTCCTTCTTCTCGGATTGTTAATCGTGCTGACAAAAGGGAGCGCTCTCGCACCTTTCATCTATACGATATTTTAAGTGTAATACCTCCCGCATCTCTCTGCAGATCTTATCGCGCAGCGGCGACTATTTTGGAACGAAGAACCAATGCATCGTTGTAGGCCGGGTTGATTTTCAACGATGCGTCCACGAAGGAGATCGCCTTCTGAAATTCTTTCCTGTTGGCATATGCAACAGCCAAGCCGTAATACGCATTAGCTTTTAACAGGGGATTCTCTCCGTCTGCCGTAAACTCCGCCGCTTTCGTTAAATGCCCGATTGCTTCATCGAATTGCCCCATGTTGATCTGGATGAGCGCAAGTTCCAATCGCGAATAAGGATATTTCGGATTGGAGGAAATCGATATGGTATAATGTCTCACGGCTTCGTCGAGCATATTCTGCCTGGTCAGGATGCTGGCGAGCAAATAGTGAGTGTAAAAATTGTTCGGATAGTCTTCAAGAAGCGCTTCATACGTCGTAATCGCTTCCCTCGTTCGTCCCTTTTTCCAGAAGTACTGCGCTGATTCGTAACATCCCATGTCCCATACAATTTTCTGACCATAGACTTCAGCAGCGATTCGCTGCAATTCTGCATCGGCGGAGGCCATGACAATCGGAGTTACCGAATAATTACTAAACGGCCATTTGTTTGTCAGATTACGGATGGATATGTCACCGTAGGCGAGATCCAACCAGCAGATGCTCAGACTGTCAGCGTCAAAAGGCAATAAGTGGGTGCTGCACGATTCATGGCCCAGCGAGGAAAGATATTTTTGCTTTTCAATCTCCCGCACATAAAGGTTGGCGATCTGGTAATATCCGATCGGAGTCGGATGGAGGTGTTCCCAAAATAATTCATTCCCGGTAATCCCATTTCTGCTTTGAGATGCGAAAAGCGAATCGGATGAAATACATGGTACATGTTCCCTTGCGCAAACTTCTCTGATGATCGCATTGATTCGTGCCGGCGCCCGAAACTTTAGCAAGTCGTTGTCTTTCGCGGCAACGAGATATCGTTTCGCTTCCTGGAAATTTCCCTTCGCCGCAAGCACAGTCCCCAAAAGGTAATTCACCCGCGCGTCCGAAGAGTCGAGAGCCGCAGCATTGTGAAGAGCGGTCAAGGCTTCTTCAAAATTTCCGGACGCTGTGAGCGCCTCAACATCTCGAAGGTTTTTTTTCTCATTGCCGCCCCATTGATCGCTGGCCGAAGAAAATGGGGGAAATGTGAGATTGGAGGTCACATCGCTGACAACGATCGGAATATGCCGGGCTCGGTAAATCTCGATCAACGATTTGAGGTTTGATTCAAAGCGGACGAATATGCGCTGCGCATCTTGTGAATGGAGTGGGATTTTATTGTTCTGAGAAACTTGCTGCATCAAAGTCATGTCCTCGCCGGCATTCGGACGTGAACCGTTATCCATCAATTTCGATCGCAATAATTCAAAGATGGCCAGATCTCTAAGAGAATATTTGAGCGGTGTCAAAAAAGGAAATTGCCTTTCAAGAAATGATGCACCGAGTCCGTCGGGGCCATAAAACTCGTTATGCCCGGCGTACAGAAGCACGAGGTCGGGCTGAAACGATAAAAATTCGCGGGAAACGTCGAGAATGACATTTGTATTGATCGCCGAGGCCCCCAGATTGATCACCTCGATCTCCTTTCCGGGATAAAGGTGTCTCAATTGTTTGCGGACAATCCCCGGGATGGTGGATGTCATTTGGTACGGCACACCGAACATTGAAGACTCGCCGATGCAAAGAATCCTGAATGTATTGGGAGCTTTTTCCTTGCGGAAGAGACTAGGTTTGAATTCCGGGACAATATAATCATGGCTTGAAAAATATTTTTTCAAGAAGCTCCTGTTGATCTGATACCAGTGAATGCCGTCGTAGGAGACTTCCGTCACGAGAGGGGGCCGAAGCTCGGGGTAAAGTAGGCGCAGACCGATTTCTGCCCCGATCGTGATGAGGAGAAATATGAGGAAGCTGGAAATGGTAAAGAGTATTTTTTTCTTAAGGGTGGTCATTGGTTTCATAGTTACCGTGACTATCGTGCGTCTGAAGTTATCAAACTACTTAAAACCTGCGTGAAATGTGCCTGTTTTTTGAGTGATGATGTTGTTGCAAAGGCTGTCCATACGGCTCACGGGAAGTTCAGAACAATGGGGAGA
>JAGVPT010000173.1 GCA_020052095.1 Bacteroidota bacterium
AAGTCCAAGCTTCGTCATCGCCATTTTCAGGAGCCCTTCCCCGTCGGAGTCGATGCTGCAAAATTCCCGGATCTCTTTCGACTGCATGTCTGCGTTCGCAAACAATCCGCTCCTCTTCGTGAATCGCATCGCTTGCCGGTCACGAGCAGATACAACTCTGTGACGAATTGCATCGGATGTCTCGCCCGGCCTTTTTTGTCCAAGTTCGGCAACTTTCACGGCCGGTACTTCAATATGAATGTCAATTCTGTCTAAGAGCGGTCCCGAAATCTTCGCCATATATTTTTGAATCTGAACCGGAGAACAGGTGCACTCGTGATTTGGATTGCCATAATTTCCACAGGGACAGGGTATAAGCGTTGCCTTTTTGCCATATCCACCTAATGGCTCAAAAGCCTCAGAAATGGCAACTTCTTGATCCGCCGAGGACGATAGGCGACCACATAAGAAAGAGAAGACTTCAACTCGGATGGGGGGCAACGCAACTGGCTGCGTTGCTTGATGTCTCAAAAGATACCGTCTACAACTGGGAACACGGGAGGTCGAAGCCGGTTATTCGGCACATGCCTAGGATTGAACGATTCCTGGGGCACAGCCTCACCTTACCAACATCAAAGGGATTGGGTGAGATGGTAAAGAGCTATCGGATCAGCCATGGCTTTAGCCAAAGACGACTTGCGCAAGAGCTGGGAGCCGATCCGACCACGATTGGAAGGATTGAGCGGAATCGAGGAAAACCTGGGAAGAAAGTATTGGCCAAAATTCAAGCGATTTTGGAGGAGTAGAATGGGAGAGGTGTGAGTGAGATTTGCCCAACCATAAAGAGGGGCGGTTGAAAAGACCGCCCCTCTTACCTTTTTCTCACCAAAGGATGTCCCGGTCACTTCGCAATGAGCATTTTTCGTGTCTCGTTCAGGCCAGGCGCGCAAAGATGATAGAAATACATGCCCGCTGGAGAGATGCGAGGCATCAAACTTCTCAGTGTAGACCCCTTCGGCTTTCTCTGAGTCGAAGAATGTAGCTATTTCCAGGACTGCAACATCAGATTCAGAGCTACCTCATCCACATCACCGTGGGAAGAGATTCGACAATTCATTCGAATAAAAAAAATCACGCGCATAGAGTCCAAAAGTATTGGGACGTGGATTAGTGTGAGGAATTCGTTTCTCAAGACCGTTTTCTCCCACTGCGCCCGCGGAATAGAGAGTGGCGAGAATCTCAACATTATTAGCAATCGAGATCCCAGCATCGCTCCAGCGCTTACTTATCATTGCAAGATAGGCTGCAATATAGCAGACATTTTGCCCAGGACTTAGTAGTCGGTTGATTAGTTCTTCTCTCGACAGAGATTTCAGCATTGTTCCGCTTACAACGTCTCTTATAAAGTAGCGACTGCTGGAATCACTAAACTGATCTTCGATCCATATCGCGGTGTTGATTTTCACTTGTCCCAACCCCAAGGATACGTTCAAACCGTAATCGGCGAGAAGAGGGTCAATCTCTCTGTCCATCCAACTTACATTCCGGGTGTGTTCAACATAAATGACGCTCGCGATTAAACGTGAAGACACATGAAACACTCTCCCTCCTTCAAGTATGAACGTGGAGTTTTCGCGTAGCACTGTCTCGACCGTTTCGTCGCCTGACTGTGCTTCGCACATGATCCCTTGAAGCAGGGAAAGTACAACGACAATAGTTTTGACTTTCATCTAGATCAAAATAACACTACTTTACCAATAGCAATCGCTGAGTGAATAATTTGCCTTGTGCGTTCAAGCGAAGAAAATAGGTCCCTGAGGGGAATTTTGATCCATCCAGATGGATTGACTTCACACCCGCTGACTGGTAGCCGTGCGCCAGTTCCACAACCTTGCGTCCCAAAATGTCAAATACGACAAGATCGATCAATCCCGGCTCTGACAAAGTGTAAGAGACGGATGTCATGGGGTTGAAGGGATTTGGATAGCTCGGATGAAGCATTGTCTCCAATGGAACTTCAGCATTCTTTTTCTTGCTTGTATCTTCATTTGTCCTTGACTTGTCTGAGAAATCGCCAGAGCCAGAAGGGGTTGTCTGGATTGGCGGCACGTATTTTCGGATGAGGTATACCATATCATTCACTAGCGAAGTCAACGCATCATGAGGATACTTTGAATTCAATGTTGCCATCCGGGCGTCTGCGGCCTTTCCATCTCCGATTTTCAAATACAGTTCAACCAAAGCCGCCAGAGCGTACTTCTCACTCTCTTCTTCACCTGACCAGTTTTGAATGATGAATTCATAACCTTTAATTGCAGGTTCTGTTTGACCCTGCATCGCCGCATTCACAACTGAGAGATTACTTGCATTCCGTTCCAAACGCGTCCGCGCGACTCGACTTGCAAGCTTCGTGAAATAGTCCGCGGCATCCTTCGCTTGTCCCAGAAAAGGCTGTGCCTTCAGTGCTGCATTGAATCTTTGCATAGCATAATGTAGCCGCAACAAAGCTGCTTCTGCCTCGTCACTTGCTGGATAGGAGGCTATGAGGCTGTCATAGACAGCACATGCACGATCATATCGCTTTGCGATCATTAGCTGATCACCAAATGCGAGAAGAATGCTCTCATGGGGAATGACGATAGCGCTTTTTTTGTACAGTTCCATAGACTCCGTAAATGGCGCTTCCGGATAGCCACCGGGGCCGTAGCTCAAGGCAGGTCGGATGTAGGGGAAGCCATTTCCAAACAACGAAGCCATAGTGTTGGATGTGAAGCCGTTATCCCCATCGTCCGGAACAACTCCCCACCAGTTCCATTTTGCATTAACAAACTGCGACCCGGTAGCGACATAAAGCTGCTTATTAGAGTTGTTAAAAATACTATTGTATCCCCCGTAAGAAGCACACTCACTCAAATTGTAATTTCCCAGGAAAGGTTGAGTGGACGACTGCGCATAAACGCCGTGAACTGCGTTGTCATGAATTCCATTGTTGCCTGGCACTGCGTTGCCGCCATCTGGGCCTCCAAGGTTAGGGGCAGAGTAGTACTCGCACCGAATCCCGTTTGAATAACCGTAGGCTACCTCGTTATGTGTTAAAAGGGGTTGGTTATATGAACCAGATATCCAGAAACCATCTCGTCCGCTCGAGGCGGCTTGGCTCTTCTGAATCAGCGTATGATCTACGTGCTGCACAGTCGACTGGTAAATCACTATACCATCTTCCAAGTTGTCCGTCAAATGATTATAGGTGATACGGTTCACATAGGAACCCCCAGTAAGTCTGATGGGATTGAGACAATGCGTGAAAGTGTTATTGTAGATTTCATCGCTTGATCCATCGAAGCGGGAGTTGTAAATCGTCATTCCAAATTTACATTGTTGGATTATGCAGTTCTTGAAGTAATTTCCGTCCCCCCCTGGATTTGAATTGATTACATATATTCCAGCCCAGTAATAATCCGAGTTTGAGCTATTAGAGGTAAATGTCGCCCCGTCAGCATGAATCTTGCCATTAACACCCAACGAGCCCTTAGGCGAGCCCTCATATGAGGGCGTTGGGGCTGAATTGAATTTCAGTGTAACCCCACTGTTGACAATAAGCGTTGCACCAGTCTGCACGGTGATGTGGGAGATGTTGTTGACCGTAGCCCCAGACGCAATCGTGAGAGTGGCACCTGTGGCAACAATGATGTTACCATTTGCTGTGACTTCTCCTTGCCACGAAGTATTCCGAGTTACGGTACCAGAAACAATCTGACCATAGCATCCCATGTGTTGCGCGTCGTGTTGAAACACAGACCAATCCATATTGGATGATCCTTTCGTATCCCAAATATGGACGGACTGATCATAAGAACCGACGGCAAGTTCATATTTCCCATCGCCGTCAACATCGCCAACCGCAGGCGATGATTCCAAAATATCACCTGTTCGCAGAGGCCATCCCTTAACAGCCGTGCCATCAGAATGCCACGCATGTAACTTTTTATCACTTGATCCAACTATTACCTCTGGGCCTGAAATCTCATCGATATCAGAGATCAATGGACTCGAAGTCGTTCCAGAAAATCCTGCCTTAGGCCAGCCAGACAATGATGAATAATCATGATTCCATGCATAAACATTCGATCCCGTCGCAAACACTATTTCCAATTGGTTATCACCGTCCAAATTGCCTATGGCTGGAGAGCTAGACACCACTCCCGCCGGAGCAGAAATCGACTTGCCGCCGCTCCATCCAGATTTATCATTGCCATACTCGTCCTTGACATAAATGACGCAATTAGACGCTGTCGATCCCCAATCATACGCAACAAATATGATTTCATACTTACCGTCTCGATCCAAGTCTGCAACAGCAGGAGCTGCAGAGAAGTTGTTTCGTCCTGTATCAAACGGCCAATTTGCTGAATAATAGCTGCCATCATACCGCCAGACGTGAAGCTTTCCGTCATTCCCTCCGAGGATGATTTCTATTCTCCCGTCACCGTCAAAATCGAACAATGCTGGCGTGCAGTAGGAGCCTACAGATCCTCCGATGGTTTTCCACGGCTCTGTTTGATACACGCTTCCATCGAACTTTCTAATATGTACCTTACCATCCTCACTCAAAAGCACGACCTCCAATTTGCCGTCCCCATCGATATCTCCAAGAGCCGGAGAGCCCACACAGGTACCTCCAATATCCACGCTCCAATAGGGGTCAGGACTCCCGTTGATATCTGCGTCATTGATATGCCAACAATAAAGAAAATGATTGCCTCTACCGGCGATTACCAATTCATTAATGCCATTACCATCTAAATCGCCAATTGCCGGAGTACTCCAAAAATTTGCGCCACTTTCATGAAAAAAACCGCTCAACGTGGTCGGATTGCCATCTGTATCAAACAATTCCAACCCCGAATGATCCCATGCGTATATCTTGTCCCCCGTTGAGATATCCGCAGCAAATACTTCCTGATCTCCATCGTTGTCAACGTCAAATAAGACCGTCGAAGCAAACGGGATGTAATCAATCCTGATTGGCCATCCACTTAGGTACTTTATTGTCGTCGATGTCTCCAGATAGGTTGTCAAATCACTTTCATTTGCAGATTGGTCAACTGCTGATATTTTATAATAGTACATGGTCTCTTTTTCGAGCCCATCGTCCCTGAAATAAGAAGTTCCTTCGATCAACCTATTGTTTGCTCTTTGGTACGTGCCAGTTGGACTATCACTGCGGTATACGTTATATCCCCTTAGATCGGAGTCCGTGTTTGGAGTCCATATGAGATCAATTGCGGTTTCATACCCATTGAATTGCAGGCTGGCGAATGAGGGGCTATTGGGACGCTTCAGATCAAAATCATGCGCCCACGTTTTGCCATATGCATCCTGAATAGTCAGGGCAAAAGTTAGCAACTCCTCATGACCCGATGGATAACCGGAACCTATCGTGAAGCTGAAAGCTCCTGGCGAATTCACTGAACTCTTTGGATTGATATCACCAACTGTCTGCGGACTCCCGGTGATTGAAGCGATGTACGAACAAGATGAGCTTAACGATGCCGTAATTCCCTTTGCTACGCTGCTTCCAAGATTTGTGAGCTGAACAACCAAACCAACCGTGGCGTCCGCCAGCAGATTTCCGTTGACCGTGTGAGCAGTGTGCTGAATTTGCGGTGCCCCGATTTGTAGATAAAATGTCTCTAACCAAGTGCTGCTCTCGTCATCAGTTATAGTCAACTTGAACTCTACGACTTCATCTTTAGGACAGTCTTTGGAGATTGTGAACCCGAAATCATCACCGCAGCTTGCTGAACTCCCTGCGCTAATGTTTCCAAAACTCTCAGATCCATCAGTTATCGTGACATAGGGATGCGGGTTTGTAGTACCTCTCTGATAAGCAGCAATCGTTGCAGACACTACAATTGCCGTAGATGATCCGCTGTTTTTCAATACGACAGGAAGCTCAATCGACTCCCCCGCATCAACTATTCCATCTCCATTACCACTGCTTTCTCCTGATTGATCATCGTCAATTGTGTAGCTTAACATATACAGATTAGCCCCACTTGTTGAAGTGACTGAGGTGGTGGCCTCGTAGGGAATAAAGTTCTCTGCTGTTACGGTGATGCTTAGGTCGCCCGGTGTATCCGGAGTGAAGAGAAAAGTAGCATTTACTGCCCCGCCAGTTCCTGTGACTGTGTTCACGGCGTAGTCCTCAACACCTTTTTTCAGGCAAATCAAGGCATCCCTTCCGGCCGGCAAATTACTAATCGTCACAGTGAAATTCCCCGCCCCGATTTGAACAGTCGTCGGATGCGAGACAGTCAGTGTTTGCGGGGCAGCGGTCCAGATTGACATCTCTGGATCGCCGAGCAAATTATAGATGTTTCGTGTATGGTCAGAATACCAAGTTAGCGCAAGTGTTTGACCTATTTTATTATAATCGTTAGTAAATAAAGATCTAAAAAATTCATGATCATGATTGTTGCCGTCCCAAGTGTAAACTGATCGTGAGGGACCAACAAAGGCAACTGCGCCGCCATTATTTTTTAATACAAAATGTTCTCCAATACAATCATAATCGAATGCACCTGGTGAACATCCTGCACTATATACGACAGAATAGTTGTTGCCATTTGTTAAATTGTCCACATCGTTAACCGTTAAACCACCCCCACCTGTAAGAGAACCCATTGACATTACATAAGGATTTGAATGATCAATATGATTTATAATGCCGTAGCCAACATTTATTTTGTCAATCGCATTTTGTCTTGTCAACATCTCGTTATATGAGTAGTAACTTCCGTAGGTGGATTCATATTCGTACATTCTCCAATTAGTAAATGAAGGTGGTAATCTACTTAAAACCTGCGTGAAATGTGCCTGTTTTTTGAGTGATGATGTTGTTGCAAAGGCTGTCCATACGGCTCACGGGAAGTTCAGAACAATGGGGAGA
>JAGVPT010000161.1 GCA_020052095.1 Bacteroidota bacterium
AATACTCTTGGTTTTTTCAACAGCCTGTTAGGTTCACGGATGGTGAATTGGCGTGCGAAGAGAAGAGAGAATTCCACCGGGATTTCTACCTTTCTGGTGTGAGGATAACTTCTTTTCCTGGCAGTGAAAAAACATATCTTCATTTTATTACTGCAGGAGGGATTGCCTTTCCTGAAAGAAGCTGGGGTCCTTTATGTCGTATTTTCCTTACGATGACGGTCAGGATCATGCTCAACACCGCGCCAATTGCCGCCGAACTCATATCTTTCTGGGCGTCCCATACATCGCCTTGCGTTCCCAGATATGCATCGCCAAGTTCGGGGCTCACCAACTTAGCCGCAATCATTTCTATGATTTCGTAGGCTCCGCTGGACGCTAACACCACGTCCAACGGCAAATAGTACGCCCAGAAACCTCGAGCACTCGCAACGCGCAAAAAGACTTCTCGGATCGGATACGCCATCAACAAACCAAACGAAAAGTGGACAATTCTGTCGAAATGATTCCGGCTTAGATGAAGAACGTTTTGCATCCAAAATCCGAACGGGACATTGGCATACGTGTAGTGGGCGCCTACGGCGTGCAGCGACATGAAAAGGAAAATTACGATGTACGACAAATCTGAGAGGGGAAATCTATTATAGCTAAAAAACAGAAGTCCGGCAAAAAGCACTACCAGAACATTTTCCAATATCCAGTCGAATCGATCGAAGGGAGAAAATGCAAGAGGAATCCAGATCAAAACGTACAGGACAACAAGTGCTTGAAGCAACATGTTTTGCCTAAAATTCGCAAGGATATGCTCTGTCGAAGTCGTAATCATTATGCCTCCTTTTTTGAAATGGCATTCTCTTCATCTCGCAACGGCGTAATATCTCTTTGTTTGAGGAAAAAATCAATCCCTCGACTTTGTGCGAGATGAAAGTGCATCATCCGCGATGTATCTCAAGTGAAAAATTCTTTGGGATAGGTGATCACTCCGGTTAACGCTGATGCAGCGACCGTGTACGGGGAAGCGAGATACACTTGCGATTTTTTCGAACCCATTCTTCCGGGAAAATTTCTGTTTATGGAGGGATTACGTACTTCAACGTCGTTCAATCGTCCGAACGTATCGGACGGTCCGCCAAGGCAAGCCTCGCACGATGCATCGCCGATGCGGCAACCGGCTTCTTCAAGAATTGGCCAGACAGATTTATCTTTCACTTTAGTCTGCTTCATCTGGCGCGCAACGTCTGTCGTGGCTGGAACGACAAACGTGTCTACTCTTACTTTCTCGCCGAGATCATGAACGCGGTTCCTGAACTTGAATTTCGCGCTGAAGATGCGAGGGCGATTGGGCTGAGTCTATTCATTGCGAGGACGTAGATCGTTTCGGTCAGGATGCACAAGAGAGCCCGATGTTATGTCGGTGTTGTAGTGTTGTAGCTTTTTTTATCTTGACTATTCTCTCGCTTCCACCTACATTTGTACAAATAAACGACCGATTCGGGGGCGAACGGTTGAATCTCCTGATTCGATTTCTGATGATGGGGGTTTTTGTGTTTTTGGGGGCGGATAAAAACGAAATGAACGTTCGCCGCAGCGAACGTATGGCACACCAATTCTGGGTGGATATACGCAATAGATGTTCGTTAATCCACACGCTATGTGCAATGCCCCGTGCTCAATTACCAATTTAGTATCCCAGAAAGGAGAGTCTCTATGATCCGCATACCACACGTCTAGTTGAGTCGATGGTGGCTAGCTACTGTCTTGTGTATTCTCATTGGTGCCGCAGCATGGCAACAAGAGAAACATCAACCCCAGGAAAAAGTTGCCCAACAACAAGTACAATCTCAGGAAACAAGTACCCAACACCAACCCACTACAAAGGAGAATTTAACCATGGCTTTCTATTTGACACAGTTCAGCTATACGCCGGAAACCTGGGCTCGATTGATGAAGAACCCTGAAGACCGCCGAGTGGCTGCCCGTAAGTACATCGAGTCAGTTGGCGGGAAGCTGCACGGCTTCTGGTACGCGTTCGGCGCGTACGATGGCTACTGCCTCTGGGAAGCGCCTGACAATGTCTCGATGGCTGCAGTCGGGATCGCGATCACCGGTGGTGGTGCGTTGTCGAAATTTGAGACAACGCCGCTGCTCACAGTCGAGGAGACCCTAGACGCCCTTCGCCGTGCGCAGAAGGTCGCCTACCGCCCACCCGGAAAGTAGTCAAGCGGCAACGTCCTATGCCTGCGGCCATCGTATTGCGGTCAGTCAACAATGTGGGGCACTGAGCATAACAGGCAAAAGCACGACGCTCACACATTTGATAAGGCAATTCACGCGAGGATTGCGTGCTTTTGCGAAACGTTATTTGCAATGCGTCGCTAAGAGCCGAGCTTAGACAAGTTGGTCGAGATTGCGGGATCCGTGGAAGACCCGATGGTTTTCAACCGTCTGTCCGCGGATGATGTAGAAGACGAGGTGGGAATCGAGAACAAGGACTCTGTAACCATATTCCTTAAGGCGTGGATGGCGTGGAATTCTCCCGAGATTTGGAGATCGGGCAAGAGCGTCAATTCGTTTCTCGATTCTCTGCACAAACGAGGAGGCGCGAGTAGGACTATCTCTTGCAATCCAATCGTAGATTCCTATGAGGTCGCCCTGAGCAATCGGAAGGTAACATATGATGAATCTCTCAGGCATGAGTGCGACGTCGCAGCTTTGCCATCATTTGGGAATGGGTTATTCCCTTCTTTCCGGCAGCTGCTTGGGCTTGAGCCACCCCCAACTTTTCAAAAAGCTCTGCTTGTGCCTTCAACCTCTCGTAGTGGTCGATGGTCATTACCACCAGAGATCCTTCTCCATTTTTGGTCAGGTAGATTGGCTCGTCTTTTTCGCGGGCGAGAGCTGAGATTTCGCGAGTACGATTGCGCATACTCGATATCGACTTGATGATTGGCATTCGTGTCTCCAATGATTGAGTTGGTGTAAATTAGTACCAAATTATGATAAAATCAAGTATTTCTATGCGGCGCAAGGCAAGTAACACGCGGCTAAACGACGCTCACGCTTTTGTGTTCCCCTCAAAGGGGAGTTCGCTTAAGAGCTTCACTCGCGTTTAGCCGCGCACGTTAGCCGCCACCTGTGTGGAAAATTTCTTATATTGCAGAAAAGGGAGAAACGATGACAGTCAAAACATTCACTGCCGTTCTTCATCGGGACGAAGACATGTACGTAGCAGAGTGTCCCGAATTGGGGACGGTCAGCCAAGGCTCTACGATGGAGGAAGCTTTGGCCAATCTGAAGGAAGCCACGGAATTGTACCTTGAAGAATTTCCTCTCCAGCCTGCGGAGAAGCCCTTCTCGACCACCTTCGAGGTAGCAGTCAATGCCTGAGCTAAGGAAGATCTCAGGAAAAGAGGCAATTAAGGTTCTTGAACGTCTCGGTTTCCAACAGATACGGCAAAAGTCAGTCATGTAATTCTCAAGAAATCAAGTTCGACTGGTGACATCGGTTGCGTAGTGCCATTGCACAGAGAGCTGAAGATTGGCACACTTCGGGGTATTCTCAAATTGGCAAAGATTGAACCAGAGGAGTTCCTCAAGAATCTTTGATCTTCTCACACAGGCGGCAGCTAACAACCAAAAGCACGACGCTCACTCCATCTCAGGGAGGTCATTTCAGTGGAGGCTCATCCAAATAGTACCTTTATAGGGTTCGCTCAACATAGTTGCCGCGTTTTGGTTTGCGCCTCCGGCGCATCACTTCAGGGTGGCAAACTGTGCTGCGCGCTTTTGGTGAACGTTAGCTGCCATGCATTCCTGTATCGATTGCTTGCAGCGGTGAACGTTGGGTGTCTTTTAAAATAAGTTATGCGGTTCAAAAATTTGAACGGAGGATGAAAAATGAATAGCATATGTTTTCGGGACAAAAAAATAGAAATCATACCTCCCTCCCAGTGTTGAAGGATCCCCCTCATTCCCCAAGTAGAAGCAACGTCGATGGATCGTTGCATTGGGACTCAGGTCGAGGAGGCTTATTGACGGCTTGACATTGAGCCCCTTTTCGTGTAACATTCCGCCAACATACTGACCGAGTCCGGGGAGGATGAGGTTGTGAAGATGAATTTTGAGAGGCCTCTGGATTCGCAAATGCGATGAAAGAGGCTTTCTTATTTTAAGGGACAAATGAAACGAAATAGACGTTCGCCGCTCAACGAGTCGTCTACGACCCTACGGGTCGGTAGACCTCGACGAGTCGAGTCGTCGACCGTAGGGAGTCTTCGACGGCGAACGTGTAGCATGCCGGAATCGGATGGGTATATCTGCGATACCGTAGGTACGCAATATTGCGTAGTTGCGGTAGTTATGCGACATGCCCACGTTGGAACTGTAAATCAATACGCTTCACGTAAGTGGCCGATGCTGGGTCGGTTAGAAAAGCAATACTAAGCTCAAGGAAAGGAGCAGGTTATGACAAAGGAAACATTGAAAGATGTGAGATTCGCCAAAGCCGCTGATGTTATGACGAAGAATGTCACATACATTGACGGCAGCAAGTCTGTAGCCGACGCAATCAGGCTTATGAAGGAGAAGAAGGTCTCCAGCCTGGTTGTAAACCGAAGAGGACAGGAGGATGCCTGGGGGATGTTGACACGGAAGGATGTGGTCAACAAAATCGTTGATCCCGGCAAGGATCCTCAAGAGGTCAAAGTCTTCGAGATCATGTCCAAGCCGCTCATGATGGTGTCCCCAGGTCTCGCTCTAAAATATTGTGCCCGGTTGATGAACCATGCAGGAATCAGAAGGGCGACCGTCTTCGATGGTAAGGAGATTGTCGGAATTCTGAGTAACACCGATATCTTTAACGCCATCAAGGTGTAACAAGCGCTTCATCGTCGAGGCGTGCCAGCAGTTTACCGGTTGAACAAATCGACCCAGCCAGGTCACTGTGTTTGGTTTCGAAGAGCGGAACGTCGCCTAACACTTTATTAAAGGTCAGAGTCAAGAAAAAAGATCTCCCGAGTCGCTTTTTTTAGGCAACGAAGGTGCGTTCTTTGACGTCAGAGCGAACGATATGTACCAGCCAGCCGAGACAACATCAGTTCGGTGAGGATAGAATAAAAACTGATGTCCCAAATGGCGCTTTCCGCCATGGCGCCAAATGCGCTCACACCTTCCCGGGTTTTGGCTTCAGCACAAGGATATCGACATCACATGCCAGATGTTTCATCGGCCGCACCCGTATCCCAATCACGCTGACGCAGGCGAGGTCAGTCACGAAGTTTATCGATCTTGACGCCATTGAACGTCTTAAATTCCTCTTGCCGAGTTGAGACATAGAAAACAATCTTAGCAGGTTCTTTGGCAACAACCGATTCGTGATGGCGAAGAAGATGTTGTTAGAGTAAGACTAAATCAAAATGTGAGTCACCGAGTCCAGTAGGGCGAGGTTTTGAAGATGAATTGTGAGAAGCCTCTGGAGTCGCGTGTGCGATGAAAGAGGCTTTTATATTTTAAAACGTGAGGTTGATATGAAAAACAAAACGAATTTCATTTCGTATCTTTTCATGATGCTCTCTATGAGTATTTTGTTTTATTCATGCAAGAAAGATTCAACTGATCCGATCACCCCGACCCCTTTAGAAACCAACGACTGGAACACAACATCGTTTCCTGCTTTCAAAGTGATATCTCTCTACACCAGTAAAACAGGATACGTGTATGTCGGTACCGACAGTAACGGCATCTATCGTTCCACCGATGGAGGGTCGTCGTGGCACAGTGTCAACACTGGTATTGTTCAACTCCATATCAACTCAATCACGGAAGACCCTTCCGGATATTTATTTGCAGGAACCAGCGGTGTCGGTATCTATCGCTCCACTGATCAGGGGGCATCGTGGCAAGAGGTCGATCCGTTCAGTTGCGGAAACGCAGATACATACTTCATTGCAGTGAATAGCAAGGGAGATATCTTTGCAGCGTTGAATCTTATGGGATGGGTATTACGTTCCACGAACGGCGGCACAAACTGGACTTCATTGACGGTCGCATCAAATGTCTTTTATATATACAGCCTTGCAATCGATACAAGCGGCAAGATCTTTGCCGGAACCTCATCCGGTATCTACGTTTCTACGAACAACGGTAATTCCTGGACAAAACCAACCACATCATTTTCAACAGCAGACATCCTTACGTTGTGCACTGCCGCAAACGGCTACGTCTGGGCCGGTACGTACGACCAAGGAATGTACTGCTCCTCAGACCGCGGGATCACCTGGAACGTAACACCGCTCTCCGCGGGACGCGTCAATGTGGTGATCTATAACGGCACCACGCTATTCATTGGAACGACGGCACAAGGAGTATATTCGTCAAAAGATAATGGCATAACTATATCGACAATAAACGATAAGTTGACAAACTTGAATGTGTTCTCTCTTACGATCCATGCAGGCAAGACACTCTGAGTTATCTTTAAAAGTTGTGTAAATAAAAAAGCGCATCCGTATCTTAGGCTACCAAGAACCGATAGGAACTTCCTATCAAACCTAAGGAGGATACGC
>JAGVPT010000059.1 GCA_020052095.1 Bacteroidota bacterium
AGAGGCAGCATTATTGTAACCGCAAACCTGCCCACATATACAAAATCCTCGTAGAGGATTCACAAAAGTATGCACGCGTTTTGTCCGCTGAGTAGTTACCAAAGTTAGTCGCAATTGATTGTTTCACAACGGATGAAGGGAGGAAATACCTTCCCTTCATCCTTTAATCCGCTGTGAATGATCCTTCACCATCCCCATGTAAACGCTGAAGACATACCCGCTACTATTTCGTGGCTGTATTTCCCGCTCAAGTATCTATTGTAGCGATATGTTACGCCGAATGTGTGTTGTGGAATGAATCCAAAGTACGAGAGCCATGGCGTCATCAGCCATGTCGATACTCCGATTGAATATCCCGTCGATGGAAATTCCGTGAACATTCCGGCGGCCGGACTGAATCCGAATAGAAAGATTTCACGCCGGTCCACGAAGCCGAGATGGAAATCTTTCTTCGCTTCGAGACGGATGTAGTCCTTTTGGGCTTTGGTGAAAACGTGAGTGTATCCCGCAGTGAACCGAATGTCGGAAAAAAGTTTTGACTCGATTTTTTTTCCGAATCCAATACCGGTTTCGAACGATAGGACCCCATTTGTGTTGCCGTCGCGCACCAATACACCGGCGCTCGGGGGCACAATGCTAACAACAGTTGAGCCAATGGCCAACGGAACAAGAATTACGGTCCCGCCGATAGCCATCGCATCTTCATAAGTCGTCGACTCGGTTTTCTGGAATTGGGCAGACGTAGAGTCTTGCCCGAACAGCCGCGGGGCCACGGCCATCATGAGAATCGCGAGTGTGAGAATCCGTCGTCTCATCGCTGAAAGACTATCCTTCCGAATTTGTCCGGTTGGTGAAATATCTTCGCCCCACTTCCCATAGGCGACCAAGAGAGAAGCTCATCGCCGTGAAATCTTCCTGATGCCCGGCAGAAATTGACATTCCACTCCCCTTTTGTTTCGTAATTTGCACCGAAGGCTTTCCATGGGATTTCCATCACGCAATCCCACTGGCTTTTCGACTTGTCCACGAGCGATTTGCATCGAAATCCGGAGAGCCATTTGAAATCTCCTTTGACCTCGTTGTTCCGACTGTCCACATCAATATCGAGTCGTCGTGAATCGGGGCCCACCTGAAACTCCTTATACCTGCGCTGCGCCCTCGTATTCATTCCGATAAACATCTCGTAGACATCGCTATGTTCCCACAGCGAAAATGTCTTTCCTGTTTTTGGATCGATGGGCTGAGAATGCGCAGTGCGCAATTCCAAAAATCTGCCTTGAAATACCGCAAAGAAGAACTGGGCATTCCAATAGACTCTCACTTTGGTCTCAAGGTCAGGCGATGGAATTGTGCCGTCCGAATTCATAAGATAGACGGCACCGCGGGAGTCCTCGAGTAGTTCGCTGCTTAGCGTGTCGAGAGAGCGAATTGGCGAGGGATAGCAGGTAATGCTCGGTATATCGTGATAAGTCTCCATGAGGCAAGTTAAAAATTAAAAGTGAAAAGTTGAAATAAACTCGAAAGAGGCTCTCAATCTCAGACTTCAAGATCGCTTTTAGCCTTTTTAATTTCCAATTCTTAATTTTTAATTCTCAAACGTCGCATCAAATTCAAGGATCACGCAAGTTCTTTCAGAAGATGCTGCCCCGTGAACGAGACTGCATTCTTGCTCACTTGCTCGGGCGTCCCTTCGGCCACGATGTATCCCCCCTCGTCGCCCCCTTCCGGGCCGAGGTCGATGACCCAATCGGCGGTCTTGATAACATCCAGGTTGTGCTCGATGACGATCACGGTATTTCCTTTTTCCACGAGCTTCTCCAACACCGAGAGGAGCATCTTGACGTCGTCGAAGTGAAGACCAGTTGTCGGCTCGTCGAGGATGTACAGTGTGTTGCCCGTTCCCACTTTTGAAAGCTCGGTGGAGAGTTTCACGCGTTGTGCTTCGCCTCCGGAAATCGTCGTCGCTTGTTGTCCCAGGTGGATGTACCCCATGCCGACATCGTACAGCGTTTTCAGCTTTCTTCCGATGCGAGGCATTTCGCTAAAAAAACCGAGCGCTTCTTCCACGGTCATTTCCAAAACGTCGGCGATGGATTTTCCTTTGAAGTGGACCTCGAGCGTCTCACGGTTGTAGCGCTTCCCTCTGCAGACATCGCAGAGCACGTAGACATCCGGCAAGAAATTCATTTCAATTTTTCGAACGCCGTCCCCCTCGCAGCTTTCGCATCGCCCCGCCTTCACGTTGAAGCTGAACCGCCCCGCTTTGTAGCCGCGGATCTTTGCTTCGGGAAGTTGGGTGAACAAATCACGGATCATCGTAAACATCCCTGTGTATGTTGCCGGATTCGACCGGGGCGTTCTCCCAATCGGCGATTGGTCGATGTCGATCACCTTATCAATTTCACCGATGCCAAGAAGCGACGTATATGGCAACGTGTTGATCTTTGTCTTGTAAAACTTTTTCGACAGAACCGGAAAGAGCGTTTCATTGATCAGTGACGATTTTCCGGATCCACTTACGCCCGTGACACACACGAATGTCCCAAGCGGGATCTTCACCGTGACGTTCTTAAGATTATTTCCTGTTGCCCCCTTTATCGTCAGAGATTTTCCATTTCCCGTGCGCCGCGTCGAGGGAACTTCAATCTTCTTTTTGCCTTGAAGATACTCGATCGTGGATGACGTTAAACTCCCGTTTCCGGAATCTTTCCACTTTTCATTTTTAACTTTTAACTGTTTTGGTTCCCCCGTTGCGACGACATGTCCGCCGTGCTCGCCCGCTCCGGGACCGAGATCAACGACGAAATCAGACTGTAGGATCATTTCTTTATCATGTTCCACAACGAGGACAGTGTTTCCCAAATCCCGGAGGTTTTTCAGCGAGTCAATTAATTTCATATTATCTCGTTGGTGCAACCCAATGCTCGGTTCATCCAAGATATAGAGAACGCCGACGAGCTGCGATCCGATCTGCGTTGCGAGCCGGATGCGCTGCGCCTCGCCGCCGGAAAGCGTCCGCGCGGCTCTGTCCAACGTCAGATAACCGAGACCGACGTTCACCATGAACTCGATTCGCTGGCTGATCTCCTTCAGAATCTGCTTGGCGATTTCCATCTGACGAGGAGAAAGCGTGAGCGCATTGAAGAATTCACGAGCATCTTTCAAGGACAACTGCACAACCTCGGAAATATTGAACGATTTCGCCGTCGCTGCATCTTCCAGTTTTATGGCAAGGCTCTCCATTTTGAGGCGTCCGCCATTGCATGTCGCGCATGTCGTGGTGGTCATAAAAGCTTCCACCCATTCCCGGATTTTCGGCGACGCGGTCTCGGCGTAATAGTTCTGCAACATGCCGATCACTCCGCTGAAGCGGTGTCTATAGATGACGGGCCGCCCACCCCCGTGGGCGTATTCGATTTCAATCTTTTCCTTCCCGGTGCCGTACAGTAGTTCTCGCCGCGCTTCTTCCGAGAGGGATTTTAACGGCGTGGCAAAATCAAATTTATGGCGCTTCAACACTGCCTTTACCTGACTGAAAAACCACGTCTGACGCGGCTTGCCAAGGGGAGCCAAACCTTCTTCACTCACTGAAAGCTTTTCATTGGGAATAATAAGAGAGAGGTCAAATTCCTTTTTTTCTCCCAACCCCTCGCATGACGGGCAAGAACCGTACGGAGTATTAAACGAAAATGAATTCGGCGCCGGTTCGTCGTAGCTACTTCCGCAGTTCGGACAGGAGTAATGTTTGCTGAAAAGGTGATCAGATTTTCCATCGTTGACGATGAGAACACCAGCGCCAAAGCCCAAGGCTACTTCGACGGAATCCGCGACGCGACTGCGGATCTCTTTTTTCACCGCGATACGATCGACGACAATTTCAATATCGTGCACTTTATACCGGTCGACTTTCATTCCTTTGGATATTTCCGACACCTCACCGTCGACACGGACACGGAGAAAACCGTCTTTCAGAATCTGTTCGAAGAGCTCGCGATAATGGCCTTTTCGTCCTTTCACCACCGGTGCGAGAATCTGGATCTTCGTCCCACCGGGAAATTTCAATATCGCGTCGATAATCTGGTCGACGCTCTGTTTCTGCACTTTCGTACCGCAATTAACGCAGAACTGGACACCGGTTCGTGCAAATAGCAAGCGAAGAAAATCATAGATCTCCGTCACTGTGCCGACTGTCGAACGCGGATTATGGCTGACGGTTTTCTGTTCAATGGAGATCGCAGGGCTTAGCCCTTCGATGTAATCAACATCGGGCCGCTCCATGAGTCCCAGGAACTGGCGGGCGTACGCCGACAAGCTTTCCACGTATCGCCGCTGACCTTCTGCGTAGATCGTGTCAAAGGCAAGGCTCGATTTACCGGAACCGGAGAGCCCGGTAATAACAACCAACTTGTCGCGCGGAATCTCAACATCAATATTTTTGAGATTGTGCTCACGCGCTCCTTTGACGATGAGGAGATTTTGATCACGCATAGGAGACGATATCGTTTGATTCGGCCGCTTCTCGTTGACAACCGTAAGACAAGCAATTCTGTTGTCCTACGTGTCAAAATTCCGATAGCCAGAAATGAAAGATATTCATTGGGGGAAGAAAATGCAAAGCAAATCTCGACCAAAATCCTCTCTTAAATGAAAAACCCTTGCGTGCTCGGCAAACAAGGGTCTCGAAACGAGGGAATAGATACTGCAAAGCTATCTCAAAAATATGCTCATCAATCCTTCTGAGCCACAGGCTCAGAAGGGCGAATGGCAGAGCATTTTTGAGATCACTTCTTCACCCTCAATTCGAATGTCAAATTTCTCATGGGGAAAATATTTGAGAGGCGATTTTCATATAACTCTTTTCGCGCATTGGCGAATGACGTGATGATGCGATCAAACCAATACGCCTGCATCAGCCCTTTTTCGAATTCGACTGACACTAATTCATATCTCGCGTTGGAGTATAGAAAATCGGCGTTCGATGTTCCCTCGACAAAGTAGTCGAACGAATGCAGGCCAAAAAAATGTTTGTGCGTCGGGTCTGTGTTCGCGTGACGATTGGGGAAGAACGGAACTATGATAGAGACAATAGCCGATGGTTTCGCTATGCGGTGAAGTTCCTCCATCACCTTCACGACATCGTCGAGGTGTTCGATGACGTTATCACAGTAGATTTCGTCGAAACGGTTTCGCGGAAAGGGATAGGGAAACCGGTTGAGATCGTGAACGACGTCAGCCTGCGAACGGGGATTTACATCGATGCCGATTGCGCCGGAGCGTTTGCGAAGTCCGCACCCAACGTCGAGGATGTGGTATGCAGAATATGCCGTGTCTGCGGGCGTTTTGTGCTTGGCCTTTGGCTTTTTGCTTTTGGATTTTGGCATCTTTTCTTTGGTGCTTGGTTATTAATTCTTAAGTTCTCATTCCTAACAGAAGTTACGCAGAATCAAATCCCCTCTGTGCGAAAGCAAGAGCCTGAGGGAGAGGGGAATTTTGTGTGTGAAACCCCGTTTTGCGTAACATCACTTCCTAACTGAAGTTACGCAAGTGGTTAATTTTGGTCATACTATGCTTCGACGCGGCGCAGAAAGAATGTTCATCCTGAGTCCGCTCAACGAGTCGAGTCTTCGACCTGTGGCGGACGTTTTTTGTTCCAAAGGAATCGAGACTGTGTCAAAAGTAATTATTTCCGATGCACGATTTGGAAAATGTAATCGCCGTGGGGAAAAGGTTACACCAATATTGACAATTCGTA
>JAGVPT010000109.1 GCA_020052095.1 Bacteroidota bacterium
ATTGATCCTGTCTGCTGATAAAAGATTGAATTACGTTCGTGCCCTCTCTACACACTCTATGACTCTTGCATTTTAACATAAAAGGGTGACTGTCGCGGCTGCGTCGAAGTATGACTTCATGAAAAGAATACAATATTAGTTTCTAGAAACAGTACTAGTTAAATGGAATGAATTGACTTTCTACCTTTCAGTTGGTAGTTTACATCACTTTCTCAATCGACAAAAATGAAAACTCGGATCGAAAGCGATTCCCTCGGCAAGCGAGCGATTCCAAAGGATGCCTACTACGGTATTCAAACTCACCGCGCGCTCGAAAATTTTCCCATCAGCGGACAGAAGCCAAAGCCGGCGTACGTCGAAGCCACGGTTCACATCAAGAAAGCAGCAGCGATCGTAAACCACAAGCTCGGAGTGCTCGATGGTCGAAAATCGCGAGCGATCGTTCGCGCGTCGGATGAGATACTCCGTGGTAAATTGCGCGAGTGGTTTCTCGTGGATGTTTACCAGGCAGGTGCCGGAACGTCGCACAATATGAATACGAATGAAGTGATCGCAAATCGTGCGATTGAGATTCTTGGCGGAGAAAAAGGGGATTACTCGACAGTTCACCCTAACGACCACGTGAACATGTCACAGTCGACAAATGATGTTTGTCCGACTGCGATTCGGATCGCTTCTTTGACGCTAACCGAAAAATTGTCTGAAAGCCTGAAGCAACTTGAGATGGAATTCAAGTTAAAGGGGAAGCAATTCAACCACATCGTAAAGTCAGGAAGGACACATCTGCAGGATGCGGTCCCGGTCCGGCTTGGCCAGGAATTCAGAGCGTACGGTGTCAATATACAGAAGCATCGCGCCGCGATCTGCGCCGCAGCGGATTCGTGTAAGGAGCTCGGAATCGGGGGAACTGCGACCGGAACAGGATTGAATTCGCATCCAAAATATCGGGGGTTGATGATCAACCAACTATCGAAGCAAGTGGGAATCCGATTCGCGAAGGCGGATGACTATTTCGAGGCGATGCAAAGTCTCCGACCCATGGTCGCACTATCCGGTGCAGTAAGGAATCTCGCACAGGATTTGATCCGAATCGCAAATGATATACGATTGTTGGCGTCGGGTCCGAAGACCGGACTCGCGGAGCTGAATCTGCCTGCTGTGCAGCCCGGTTCTTCGATCATGCCCGGGAAAGTGAATCCGGTAATGGCTGAGATGCTTACGATGGTATGTTTCCAGGTTATCGGATATGATACGACGGTATTATTGGCGGCTCAGGCCGGACAGCTTGAGCTGAACGTAATGATGCCCGTTGTCGCGTTCGATCTCCTCCAAGAAATTGAAATCTTGTCGAATGCGATTACAGCCTTTACCAAATTGTGCCTTCGCGGAATAACTGCAAACGAGAAGCGTGGAAAGATGTACGCCGAAGCGAGCATGAGTATCGTCACGGTACTGAATCCGCATCTCGGATATGCAAAGGCCGGCGAAATCGCAAAAGAGTACTTGAAATCGGGCAAATCCATTCGCGAAATCCTCCTTGAAAGGCATCTCTTCACCGAAAAACAAATTGATACGATCTTCGACCTGAGGGCGATGACGGAGCCCGGAATACGAAAATGACTTCCAAGAAAACAGTACTTCGTAAACTGAAATTATTGGGAAACGCAAAAGACCGTGCCGGCATGGCGAGATTCGGCATTGAAACAAAGAATGCGTACGGAATTTCGGTCTACGTGCTTCGAGCACTCGCAAAGGAAATCGGCATCGATCATGCGCTTGCACTGCAACTGTGGAAAAGCGGAATTCACGAAGCAAGATTACTGGCAAGCTTCATTGACGATCCGGTGAAAGTGACGGAGAGTCAAATGGAGAGGTGGGTCAATGATTTCGATTCGTGGGATGTGTGCGATCAATGCTGTGGTTTCCTGTTCGACAAGACGAAATTCGCGGAGGCGAAGGCAGTGGAATGGTCCAAGCGGGAGAGGGAATTCGTTAAACGCGCGGGTTTTGTGCTAATGGCGGCACTATCTGTTCACGACAAAAAGGCGACGGATGCAATGTTTGTAAAATTCTTCCCGATTATTCAGAGAGAAAGCCGGGATGCGAGAAATTTCGTAAAAAAGGCGGTCAACTGGGCACTTAGGCAAATCGGGAAACGGAATCGGATACTGAACAAGAAAGCGATCGAGATCGGACAGAAGATCGGACAACTCGATTCGAAGTCTGCGAAATGGATAGCGTCCGATGCATTGCGCGAGTTGACAAGTAAGAAAGTTCAGCAGAGATTGAAGAAGTAGGTAACGCGACCCCAAGCTGGAATAATACATTTGGAATTGTCTCTTTGCCATAAATCATCAACGTTGTCCAGAACAGGAACAAAAATATTCTTCTTGGAATTTGTTACTTTCTTTGCTTGTCCAAAGAAAGTAACCAAAGAAAAGACACCGAAATCGAACGCACGTGATGGGTTTCCGCGCGCTTGCCTCCGATTTCAGCCCTTGTGTTCATCATCCTTCGTATTCGCTGAAATCGGATCGCACGCCATCACCACCTTCCCGCATTCGCTGCGATTTCGGTTCCCCCCCGCTCAGAACTCGATTTGGACGGCATGGAAGGGGCTTACAACACAACTGCTCTGCACACTTGTTCAATCTAAATTCAATTCAATGCTTTTTGGCCAGATATCAACTTATCTTGGATAGCAGTGATAAATCATAGAGTAAGATAACAGCTAACAACTACTGCATCAATCTTCCCAGAAGGAATTAGAAAAATGGAATCTTTAAAGAACTACCTGGTCAACGATCTCGACCGCCGTCAATTCCTTTTCTCCGCGGGAAAGGGAATCGGGCTTGCCGCACTTTCGTCCAGTGTTGTGGCATCACTCTTCAACGATGTGCAATCAGCGACGCGTTCGGTTGCGCATCTTTCCCCCGAACATGTCGCGACCGATGAAGACTTCTGGTTCGAGATTCAACGGGCATTTACCACCGGTCGCGGAATCATCAATCTGAACAACGGGGGTGTTTCTCCGTCACCCCGCATGGTGACCGAAGCGCTTGTTCGGTATCAATGGGAACAGGAAGACACGACAGCCTACACGATGTGGCAGATACTTGAACCGCAGTCGGAAACAATTCGAAGCAGTCTTGCCGAGCTCTTTGGATGCGATAGGGAGGAAATCGCTATTACGCGCAACGCATCCGAGTCGCTGGAAATTCTGTTGATGGGTATGGATCTAAAATCGGGTGATGAAATTCTGACGACGACGCAAGACTATCCGCGCATGCTGACGACGTTGCGCCAGCGTGAATTGCGCGAGGGGCTTCGCCTCAATCTTGTGAAGATTCCAATCCCACCGCAGGACCTGAGTGAAATCACGGCCGCTTTTGAGAAAGGGATCACCAACAGAACGAGAGTGATTCTGATTTCCCACATGATCAACATCACCGGACAAATAACACCCGTGAAAGCCGTGTGCGATCTGGCTCGCTCAAGGGGAATCGAAGTCATCGTCGACGGAGCGCATTCATTTGCTCAATTTAATTTTACGCAGAAGGATTTGGGCTGTGATTATTTCGGAACCAGCCTCCACAAATGGCTTCTAGCTCCTAAAGGGACCGGCCTGTTGTATGTGAAGCGGGACAAAATTGAGAAAATCTGGCCCCTGATGGCGGCGGAGAAGAAACAGGCAACGGACATACGCAAGTTTGAAGAAATTGGAACACACTCGGCCGCGCCCCGGCTTGCGATCGGTGAGGCAATACTGTTTCATAACGGCATTGGAGGCAAACGAAAGGAAGCGAGGCTGCGATACCTCTCCCGTTATTGGATGAACAAGTTAAAAGATTTACCGAATGTTCGATTTAACACTTCGTTCGATGATAACCAATCTTGCGCCATCGGAAACGTGAATATCGATGGCATTGATCCGACCGCCGTAGGAAGCCATCTGATGTCTAAACACAAAATATTTACGACACCAATCGTACATGATGAGTTCAAGGGCTTGCGCATCACGCCGAATGTCTACACAACGATAGACGAGCTTAACCGCTTTTGTGCCGTTATGGAGTCGGTGGCGAAGAAGGGATTGCCAAAGGATTAGCTGAATGATAATACCCTCTGATAATTCAATCTCTAATCTTCGCAAAGAATACACCATTGCCGGATTGACCGAGAATGAACTCGATCCCAATCCGTTCAACCAATTTAGAAAATGGCTCAATCAAGCCATCAAGGCCGGACTGCCAGAGCCAACGGCGATGACTTTGGCCACAGCAACCAAAGACGGAAAACCTTCAGCTCGTATAGTGCTGCTAAAGAACGTTGACGAGGAAGGTTTTGTTTTCTTTACGAACTACGCGAGCCGTAAGGGGAGGGAGCTGTTAAAGAATCCCACAGCGGCGTTGGTGTTTCACTGGGTTGAGCTTGAACGTCAGGTTCGTATTATCGGCAAGGCGAAGAATGTGTCGCGGGAAGAATCCGAGCAATATTTTCGGACACGGCCGATCGGAAGTCAATTGGGTGCCTGGGCTTCGAAACAAAGCGAAATTCTCCAAAGCCGGCAAGAGATCGAGAAAAGAGTCTTAGAATTGGAGGCGCAATACGCAAACAAAGAAATTCCTGTGCCGCCGGTATGGGGGGGCTTCCGCATCAAGCCAACGGAGATTGAATTCTGGCAAGGGAGACCGAATCGATTGCACGACCGCTTGCGGTACGCTCTTGCACGAGGAGCTAAATGGAAGATCGTGCGGTTATCGCCGTGAGGCAGGAGGTAGAATACAGGAGTCAGGAGATAGGAGACAGGACTCAACATGCGTTGTCTTGTCCTGAAATAGGTTGACACAAATGTGGACAAACCACAGGAGGAGTAGACCTATGGAACCCAGGAAGACATTCATACGCTACAGTGATGCATTCAAGCGAAAAGTTGTAACGGAGATCGAATCCGGGAAATATAAAGTTGCAGAGGCACAGAAGATTTACGACATTCGAGGCGGTGCAACGATACAAGGATGGATCAAAGGATTTGGGAAACATCATTTACTCCAAACGGTAGTGAGAATCGAGATGAAAGGTGAACAAGACAAGCTCAAAGCGTTAGAGGGCGAGAAACGAGCGTTAGAATCTGCCTTAGCGCAAGCGCAGTTGAAGATCATAGCGTTGGAATCAACCATCGAAGTGATGGAAGAGAAGTACGGATCGGGGGATAAAAAAAAGATCGTTACGACATCATCGAGCGCATCTGTCAAGGTTCCCAATACCGTGAAGGACGCTACACGATGAGACAAGTTTGCGCTCTGTTCAACATCACGCGTCAAGCGGTGTATAAGCATCGCAAGCAAGCAGAAGCTGAACAGATGGAAGAGCATCTGATCTTGCAGATGGTACACGAGATACGCCGCAAGATGCCGATGGTGGGAGGAAGAAAGCTGTATTGGATGCTTGCTGACGACATGGAGAAGATCGCAGGTTCGATGGGCAGAGATAGGTTCTTTGATTTTCTGCGGAAACACGGGCTGTTGGTGAGACGACGTAAGAGATATACCGTGACGACGAACTCGCATCACCGGTTCAGGGTCTATACCAACTTGATCAAGGAATTGACTGTGGATGCGCCGAATCGAGTTTTTGTTTCGGATATTACTTATGTGCGACTGGACGAAGGGTTTTGTTATCTGGCACTGGTGACGGATATGTACTCTCGCAAGATCGTAGGATTTGATGTGAGTGAGAGCTTGTCGTTGGATGGTCCCCTGCGAGCGCTTAAAATGGCATTGTTCGGTGTAACGGACGCTTCCAAGTTGATTCATCACTCTGACCGTGGAATTCAATATTGCAGCGACGACTACACCAAGCTGTTGCAAGCAGACCACAGTCAGATCAGTATGGGGGAATGCGGTAATCCTTATGACAATGCCATTGCTGAACGGGTAAATGGTATTCTCAAGACAGAGTTTCTCTTGGACGGGACATTTACCGATCTCTTGTCGGCACAACGAGCCATACGGGAAGCTATTACGACGTATAACGATCTTCGTCCGCATTTGAGTTTGGATTATTTGACACCGTCAATGAAGTATGCAGCGTGAAGTATCCACATGCGCTTACAATTCACAAGAAAGAAAAAGAAACAAAAAAAACTAGTATTATTCACCTGTCAACTTTTTCCAGGACGACACACTTATCCCTCATTCTTCATTGCTCATTACTCACTGATGTTACCCAGAGTTTAAAAGCCTTGCCACTCCCAACGGGATGCCGTTGGCACAAGCCACCAAGACATAAAGACTTTTTGAGGAAAGCTCCATTTTGTAAGGTCCATTAATAAAAAAAGTTGTTTTTCTTAGTGACTTTGTCACTTCTCACAAAGTGATGCCTTTGGCAGTGGCAATAATATTGGCGTGTTGTGTAACATGAGTTACTCATTGGTCATTACCCATTCCTCATTAATCATTGTCCCAGCTTGACTTTGAAATAGCGATCATCGGCGCCGGTGTTGTGGGCTTGGCACTTGCGTCGCGCCTGTCGGAAAAACACTCCAGCATCGTGGTGCTGGAAAAAAATCAGAAGTATGGTATGGAGACTTCGAGCCGGAACAGCGAAGTGATCCATGCGGGAATTTATTATGAACCAGGAAGTCTCAAAGCAAGACTTTGCGTGGAGGGTCGGGAAGAATTGTATACCCTTTGCAGGAAGCACGACATACCGCATTCTCAAATCACCAAAATCATCAATGCCCGGACAGAAGCAGAGCTCCCACAGCTTGAAGAGATTTTCAACAATGGAACGCGCAACGGGGTCGATCTACGGATGCTGAACGCGCGTGAGACTCAAGCATTGGAGCCGAACATCTCGACGTGTGGATCGATATTTTCTCCGAGCACCGGAATCATCAGCGCTCATGGCCTAATGGATCACTTCTTCCACCATGCGTTGAGCAAAGAAGCGACCGTCCAACATAACTGCGAAGTAGTGGGCATCGATCAATCGTCCGGCGGATATGTAATCACACTTAACGAGTCGGGATCGACGAGCACAATTACTGTTGAAAAGATTGTAAACTCCGCGGGATTATTTTCCGATCAGATAGCGGCGATTGCCGGGATAAATATCGACGCAGCGGGCTACCGGCTTCATTATTGTAAGGGGTCGTATTTTAGCGTCTCTCCATCGAAAGGAAAACTGCTCAACCGACTCGTTTACCCTGTCCCGACCAAAGATAGCCTCGGCGTCCACGCCCTGCTGGATCTCGGCGAGAGATTAAAATTCGGACCTGACGTTGAATATCTCTCTACAAATGAGTTGGACTATTCCGTCTCTGACGCTAAACGAAGTCTGTTTCTTGCATCGATCCAGAACATTCTCCCCACCGTGCACGATGAAGATATCGCTCCCGACATGTCCGGCATTCGTCCCAAACTTCAAACGAAGGGGGGTCTCGCCCATGATTTTGTTATTGCGCACGAAGAAGAGAGAGGACTGAAAGGATTTGTGAATCTGATCGGAATCGAATCACCGGGGCTGACAGCTTCGCCAGCGATCGCGCGCTATGTCGAGGGACTCCTATTCGCGTAGGATTACGAGCCGGTCGGCAGTAATGACCACCCCTTAATCCCCTCCTCAATGAGGAGGGGACAGCTTAATCCGCCAATTAATTGTTGCGACTTGGAGCGGCCATCTCCCCAAATTCGAAAACCGATTTAGGACACGCCTCGCTTTCTGTAACGGGTACGTTCTCGTACCTCACTCCGACGCTCTGCGTGGGTTTTTCCCCGGCGAGAAATCGAGTCGCTCCTGCTATTTTCCTCTCATTTGGTAGAGTCTCACTTTCAACGCATAGGTAGGTCAGACATTCTTGTCTGACCTATTTGACATGCACGAATGCCTGTCCCACCAATGAAGTCTTCCAAACTGAGACACCACCTCTCGTTGGGTAGTGGGGTTTTTTGATTTTGATATCATTGATGAGCCAAGTGGTGCCATGACTTTCTCAATTAAATCCGGAAGAATTTGATGTTAGGCACTTCCCAAATTGCAACAGTCATGGCATCACTATTCAAATGAACCCACTACCTCTCGTTGACTTGCCTTCGTAAATTCCGTATCTTTGTATCACGTGAGATTTACAGTAGAGAAAACAGAGTCGACTGCACGGGCAGGCAAAATTGAAACCGACCACGGCGTCATCGAAACGCCGATATTTATGCCCGTCGGCACGCAAGGAAGTGTAAAGGCGGTTGAACAGCGCGAATTAGCAGATCTAGGCGCCCAGATTGTACTCGGTAACACGTACCACCTGTATTTGCGGCCGGGTGTCGAGGTGCTGAAATCAATGGGCGGGCTCCATCGATTCATGAGCTGGGAGAGGCCGATCCTGACAGACAGCGGGGGCTATCAGGTGTTTAGCCTTTCAGACCTGCGCCAAATTTCGGAAGAAGGCGTCACGTTCAAATCTCATCTCGATGGCTCATGTCATTTCTTTACTCCGGATAAAGTAGTCGAGATTCAGCGAGCCATCGGTTCAGATATAATGATGGTGTTGGATGAATGTACTCCTTATCCGTGCGATCACAACTATGCGAAGCTATCGAACGAATTGACGGTTCGATGGGCGAAACGGTGTCAGCAGGCGGCGCAAAAGTTGCCCGCTGCATACGGCCATCATCAAGCGCTTTTTGGCATCGTCCAGGGGAGCACCTACAAAGATATTCGTGCCGAGAGCGTCAAAGCTCTTGTCGCTCTTAATTTTGAAGGTTATGCTATCGGCGGCCTTGCTGTCGGCGAACCGACGGAAAGTATGTATGAATTAGCAGAGTTTACTGCGGCATTACTGCCGAACGAGAAGCCCCGGTACCTGATGGGTGTTGGCACACCGGAAAATCTCCTTGAATGCATCGAGCGCGGCGTTGACATGTTTGATTGTGTAATCCCGACTCGCAACGGCAGAAATGCGATGCTCTTCACGCGCCATGGAAGAATGAATATCACAAATGCGCAATTCAAAACCGACAGCAATCCGGTCGATGAAGAGTGCGAATGCTATGCTTGCAGAAAGTTTTCCCGCGCATATATCCGCCACTTGTTTCAAGTGAAAGAGATCTTGGGATTGCAACTGGCATCGCTCCATAATTTGACATTGTATCTCTGGATCATGAAAGAGGCCCGTCGCCATATTCTATCAAATGATTTTGCATCGTGGAAGAAGTCGATCCTCCTTCAATTGCGCGACGGTTCATGACGAAGTAATCACAGTCTTCTCGTCTTCATAATTAATTCCTAATTCTTAATTCATAATTCTTATTTACGGAGCATCCGAATATGAGGTCAGCAATATTGGCAATGGCGCCATCACAGACCGGTCAAGGCGGCGGCGATTTTATGACGACAATTTTGATGTTCGCTGTGATCATAGCGATCTTCTATTTCATGATCTTACGCCCCCAGCAGAAACGACAGAAGGAACGAAAGAAATTGCTTGAGTCGATGAAGAAGGGAGATAAAGTCGTCACGGCGGGAGGATTACACGGGACGATCGTTGGTATTGAAGATAAGACATTGCTCCTGCAGATCGCAGAAAACGTCAAAGTCAAGGTCGAACGGAGTTCAATATCCGTTGTTAATAAAGTGGGAGAAATTGAGACGCCGAGTTAATGGCGGCTGTTGGCTTTTAGCTCGTGGCCAATGGCCAAAAGTCCATGGAGCCCAATTCGTATCAATGAGAAAGATGTGCTATGAACAAATTTCATTCGGTTGAAGAAGGAGTCGCCGACCTGAAACAAGGGAAGGTTGTGATCGTCGTTGATGACGAGGGCCGTGAGAATGAAGGCGACTTCATCGTGGCTGCGCAGTTTGTGACACCCGAGGTAATCAACTTTTTCACAAAAGTAGGTCGCGGGATCGTCTGCGCGCCAATTACAGGTCAGCGCGCCAAGGAACTGGGACTCGATCTGATGGTTGATGCAAACACATCTCTCCATGAAACGCCCTTTACAATTTCCGTCGATTACATCCATGGAACGACAACCGGTGTGTCGGCTGCCGATCGCGCGGCAACCGTGAAATCGTTGGTCGACCCGGCGGCGAAGCCGAGCGATCTGGCGCGACCGGGACACGTATTCCCCTTGAAGGCGTCGCCGGGCGGCGTTTTGCGTCGAGCTGGGCACACTGAAGCTGTTGTCGATTTGTGCCTGATTGCAGGGCTGTTTCCGGCCGGCGCGCTTGTGGAAATCATGAACGATGACGGTACAATGGCGCGCGTCCCGCAATTGGAAAAGATTGCGAAGACATATGCCCTGAAGATCATAACTGTCAAGTCCGTTATAGAATACAGGATGCGCAGGGAAAAGCTTGTGTCGAGAGTGGTTACAACGACATTGCCAACGCTCCACGGTACGTTTGAAGTCCACATGTACAAATCAGAAACTGATCAAAAGGAACATATAGCTCTTGTGAAAGGCGTTATCGCTGCTGACAAACCAACGCTGGTCCGCGTACACTCCGAATGCTTGACGGGGGATGTCTTTGGTTCTTTGCGGTGTGACTGCAACGATCAATTGATTTCGGCGATGAAGATGATTGAAAAGGAAGGAAACGGAGTGGTGCTATATATGCGGCAAGAGGGACGCGGAATAGGTTTGATGAATAAACTGAAAGCCTACAAACTGCAGGATGAGGGAAAAGATACGGTCGAGGCGAACGAGGCACTGGGCTTCCGCGCGGACCTGCGCGACTACGGCATTGGCGCACAGATTCTTCGCGACCTTGGCATTTCGGAAATGCGCTTGATGACAAATAATCCGAAGAAAGTCGTCGGCCTTGATGCATACGGTCTAAAAATTGTTGAGCGTGTCCCTCTTGAGATAGAGGCAAACACCACGAACGAACGGTACCTGAAAACAAAGCGGGACAAACTCGGACATCTGATTCTGATCGACCAGACGGGAAGGAAATAGGCCGCCCGTAAGGGGGCAACGGGATATGTTTTCCCTTGCTTCTACCGGGAATTTCTTCTACATTCAAACAGAGAATCATAACAGCCATTGTTCAAATGAACGATGGCTTTTGTTTTTCCCGTTCTAACGAGTTCAATTATTAACATGGGATGATTGGTATGACCGAGACAAACGCAAACAACGGAGTTGTCTACCTTACGCGTGAGCGACTGGTGGAACTTGAGCAAGAGCTGCGTCAGCTTAAGGTTCATGGGCGGGGTGAAATTGCCGGGAAGATAGCCGAAGCGCGGGGACATGGCGATTTAAGCGAAAACGCGGAATATGATGCAGCGAAGGAAGCGCAACAGCATTTGGAACTCAAGATCGCAAAATTAGAACAGACACTGTCGCGCGCAAGAATAATAGAGAGCAAAGATCTTCCCAACGATAAGATCTATATTCTATCCAATGTGACACTTAAGGATGTTAAGACGAAGAAAGTGTTGCAGTACAAACTGGTATCGCCTGAAGAAGCAAATTTCGATGACAACAAGATCTCAGTGACGTCGCCAATAGGAAAAGGTCTTATAGGCAAAAAAAAGGGAGACACTGTAAAGATTGCAGTTCCGGCAGGTGAACTCACGTACCAAATCTTAGAGATTTCGCGGTAGTAGATTTCTCAATACTGGACCGAAGTCTCAATCTCAGCTTAAATCACACTCTCACCCATCTTCCCTCGAGCAGCTTCTAAAGTGCCCACTAATCTTGAATTAAAGGCAAGAATCAAATCGCGAACGCGTATTATGCGCATTGCAAAGAGAATCTGCAGTCAAGCCGGAGTTTTTTCCCAAATTGATACGTATTTCCAGGTCAGTACAGGTCGATTGAAGTTGCGCGAATTTTCAAGGTCGAAGGCCGAGTTGATTTATTATGATAGGATTGAAGGGAAGGGAGAGCGGTGGAGCAAATACTACATTAGTCAGGTTAAAAGTCCGTCGATATTGAAGAATCTCTTAGGAATTGCGCTCGGAACGAGAATCGTTGTCAGGAAATCCCGGCGCTTATTTTTCTATAGAGGGGCGCGCATTCACATTGACTCGGTATTTCGTTTGGGGGACTTCATTGAGATAGAGGTAATAATGAAAAAGAGCAGGGATGAAGCGAGATCCCTACTTGCTGAGATCATTAGACTGTTCAATATCAAGAAAGATCGCATTATAGTTTCCTCCTATGCGGATTTATTGGAAAAGAAATCTAAAACGGGTCCTCGACGCGAAAAGAAGATCCGCCGCGCGCGCCTGGTACCGGCGTAGCGCGATATTTTTTCTTGACTTGCCAAAGACGAATGATTATATTTCTTCATCATTTGCGGGAATAGCTCAGTTGGTAGAGCGCAACCTTGCCAAGGTTGATGTCGCGGGTTCGAGTCCCGTTTCCCGCTCTGCCAAAGCGAAGAGGGAAGCGAAAACAACGGGAGGGCAAGCCCTATAGGCTGGAATTCGGCAATTCTTCATAAGAGATGACCCCGCTGCCCCAATCTCGTCCGGTGGTGGGGTTTTGTGTCAACAGTAGGTAGAAATGTATGGCGCCGTACCCAAGTGGTAAGGGAGAGGTCTGCAAAACCTTTATGCGACGGTTCGAATCCGCCCGGCGCCTCAAAAGCGATCCAGAAAGTCCTCCTTTAGGTTGATTTGCATGCCGGGGTGGCGGAATTGGTAGACGCACAGGACTTAAAATCCTGAGTTCCGAAAGGGACGTGCCGGTTCAAGTCCGGCCCTCGGTACACTCCGAAGTACCCCAATTAGATAGAACTCCAACATTGATAATTGCCTGCGAAAGCAGGCATTTTCATTTACGGCCTGAATCCCCGTCATTGGATATTTCGCGTAAATGGCGTAACTACCGCGATTTGAATACTCTTCGTCGGTCCCAAGCTGGATGCACGAGAAAAACAGGCGCACTTGGACTTCCCTCTGAGTTCAAAAACAAGGCCAGGGCCAGATCCAGCTCAACACGTGCTTAGGCCCTTGTTTTCTTGTATTCCCCATTGCAATTTTTCCGTTGACTCAAAGCAAACCGATCATTATATTTCGCGCGCAACAGGTGGTCGAAATGAATGGCTCTTCATTTGCGGTTGGAAAGATGAAAAGCCCGTTAACAAAATCGTTAACAAAGCTTCACGTAGTTTTATTTCTAGTTTTTCAACGGTCTCTAATATAGTTTAAAAATTACATACGCAAGTTCTCTCATTGCAGTATTCTTTAGCTTGTCTATCCACCAACCAACTTTTAATAAGGAGGTTTTAATGCTTACCTACATTGTACGATTTACATCAAATATCGTATTGCTGGTTTGCTTGCTTCTGGTTAGTACATCTGCAATTCTTGCACAGGGTGTTACCACGTCAGAAATGGTTGGCCTCGTGATAAGTGATAAGGGAGAAGTACTTCCTGGTGCAAATGTTGTTGCAGTATTCGAACCAACAGGTGCTAAGTATGGCGCAAGCACACGCAGTAATGGACAATTCAATATTTCCAACATGCGTGTCGGAGGTCCATACGCAATTACCGTTTCCTTTCTTGGTTACAAAACTCAACAAACACAAAATGTGTATTTAAAGCTTGGAGAAGGGTTCAGAGCAGATTTTACGTTGGTTGAGGAAGCAATTAAAGGAGCGGAAGTACTTGTGACTGCAGAACTAAACGAAGTGATCAACGCCGATCGCAAAGGGGCAGCAACCTATGTCAGCCCACAAATGGTACAGGAACTTCCAACAATCAAACGAAGCATACGAGATCTTACTCGATTGGACCCTCGCAGCGACGGTAATTACAGTTTTGGCGGGAAAAATTGGTTGTACAATAATATTTCTTTAGACGGATCGTACTTCAACAATCCTTACGGCTTGGATGATCCTTCACCAGGCGGACAAGCTAACGCCGAACCAGTTTCATTCGATGCTGTCGAGCAAGTGCAGATTTCGATTGCGCCTTTTGATGTGCGCGAAGGTGGATTTACGGGAGCCGGTATCAACACAGTGACGAAGAGCGGCACCAATCAGGTAAAGGGTTCAATATACAGTTACATGAGAAATGAAAGTCTACTCGGCAACAAGAGGCGCGGAAAAACAATTGTTGCAGATCCGAAACTTTCATTCAATCAATCGGGTGTTTCCGTCAGCGGACCGATTATTTCCAATAAGCTATTTTTCTTCCTTAATGCAGAAATTGACAGACGCGAAGATCCAGGTTCAAACTTTGTTGCAAATCGTGGAGCTTCCGGTTTCGGAATTTCACGCGTCAGCGCAGCTACGATGGACTCCATCAGTAATCGCCTTAAGACAGTGTATGGCTATAAGACCGGTCCATACGAGAATTTTATTCACAAAACACAAAGTGAAAAATTATTATTGAAATTAGACTGGATTGTCAACGATGACCACAACGTTATGTTCCGCTATAACAGGTTGGATGGACGGCGCGACCTTCCTCCACATCCATTTGTGTTGAGCGCATTTGGAACAGGGCGCGGACCGAATGAAAACACTCTTCCGTTCGAAAATTCCGGGTATAGAATTAACAACAGGCTCAATTCATTTGCCCTGGAAGTCAATAGCCGGTCTGCAAATATCTCGAATAGATTTTTTGCAAGTTATAACATATTCCGGGATTATCGGGATGCATTTAGCGCCCCATTTCCAACCCTTGAAATTGTAAAAGATGGACTTACGTACACAACGGTCGGACATGAACCATTCTCAGTTCATAACATTCTCGACCAGGATGTTTTGCAACTCACTAACAATGTAAGCTATTATCTCGATAACCATGTGATTACTGCTGGTGCGACATTCGAGAAATTTTCGTTCTACAATTCTTTCAACATCTTCAAATATGGTTTTGATATTTTTGGACCATTAGAAATTGCACAATTTTTCCGAATTACAAATCCTCTTGATACATTGTTTAGGGATTTCAATACAGAGGTTGCTAATGCATTAAAAGTTGATTGGAAAGGTGAAAACATCAAAGTTGGTCAACTTTCAATCTATGCGCAGGATGAATATCTGATTTCTTCAAACTTCAATCTTACGTATGGTGTGCGTGTCGATTTCCCTCTCTATTTTACTAAATCGGTGGCAAACCCATATTCAACGGGCTTGACGTTGCTCGATGAAGAGGGGAACCCGGAAAAGCTTGATCAAAGCAAATTTCCCGAAACAACACCGTTGTTTAGTCCCCGAGTCGGATTTAATTGGGATGTTGAGGGAAAGAAAGAAACACAACTCAGGGGCGGAACGGGTATTTTCACGGGTCGCGTTCCGTTTGTGTGGATTGGAAACGTTGTCTCAAACCCCGGAGCAAATCCAAATTTGGCTCCGAACTTACGCTCATTCGATTTGAATGCTGCAGATCCAAATTTCAAATGGCCTCAAGTCTGGACAACCAACTTAGCAGTTGATAGAAAATTACCATACGACGTGTTCGGAACACTTGAAGTATTGTACGGAAAAGATCTCAATGCAGTGTATGTTCGCAATGCTGACCTTGCACCACTGAAACGACGCTTGCGTGATGGCAGACCATATTATGGAGGTGCAGGAAATAACGAATTGAATGCGATGTGGCCCGGCGAAGGTGCTGGCGTGTATACGATTGATAACACGAGCGAAGGTTACAACTACAGCATCACGGCGCAGCTTCGCAAAGCATTCGAGAACGGTCTCTTCACATCGGTCTCCTATACGTACTTGGAAGCGAAGAGCAATATGAAATCGACAGAAATTGCGAGCGTGCTCTGGCAAGGAAATCCTGTAAAAGGAAATCCAAACAAACCTGAACTGAGCTACTCAGAGTTTGGCATTCGCAACAGAATTACCGGCGTTGTTTCGTACAGACATGCCTGGTCAGAAAACCAGATCACGTCCTTTGGCGCATTTTTCGAAGTTGCCGAAGGAAATAGATTCGCAGGCCAGGGCGGAAACCGATACTCGTTTACGTACTCTGGCGATGTGAACGGTGATGGTCAGGGCGGAAATGATTTGATCTACATCCCAAAAGATCAAAGTGAAATCATTTTTGATCCCTACACCGACGCATCGGGGAACACAGTCTCTGCCGCCCAACAGTGGGCGACATTTAATGCGTTCATCGAACAGGATGATTATCTCAAATCGCACCGTGGACAAATTGCTGAACGATTCGGCGCGCTCAACCCATGGTACAGTAATATCGATTTGAAAGTTCAACATGAAATTTCTTTTGCCGTGGGAACGCAAAAACATACATTCCAATTAAGCGGAGACATTTTGAATGTTGCAAATCTGTTGAGTTCGAGTTGGGGTGTGCGAAGCGTTGCAAGTGCAGCGGCGACATCACCCCTTGAACTCAAGGGATTCGATCCCGCAACAAATGAGCCGAAATTCAACTTCAAAGGGACTGCAACGAAAACATTTGTTGACGATATTGGTTTATCGTCGCGTTGGCAGATCCAAATTGGGCTGAAATATTTGTTTAACTAATCGTTTTCTTTGGACGTACGATCTTTCAAACAATGGCCTACCACATACGTGATAGGCCATTTGTTTTGACGGCTTTGAAAATGCACCAGAGACTCGGACGAAAACCTAGTATTTGCCACTGCCAACCCAAAGGGTTCCCTTGGAAAGGCATCACGTCGTGAAAGGTCACTTAGGCACGAAAAATATTTTACTTTGTTCCCTTTTGTGAAACTTTGTGATTTTGTGCGTTGGTGGTACCGCTTTTCGACCGGATTTCGGGACAACTGGAAAGTAAGGGAAAAACGCAATTGAAATTCTTTGGAATGAGGACTGGTAAGCCATTGAGAATGTTGAGCCTACGGGATAAGAATTTGACGGAAAGGGGGGACGGGGAAACACGAAACATATGGGGAGCAGGTCAAGCCTGTTAAACTGACTTGCCTAAAATTTACCACACCCGATCAGTAATCAGGGAGCTATAGAGAGGTTTTGTTCTTGTATCAGGGCTCACTTTTTGGTATCTTTCTCAAAACCTAATAGCGAACTTCCGAATATTCAAAGAGATTTTTCTCTCGAAAGAGTGGGACGCTGAGTGTCTAAGGTCGGAAGCCTCTCGCTTCTGCGTTTTCATGTAGATTTGCCGACCATAGGGTTCCCGAGGGATGTGCTGGAGCATGAATTTGAAGAAAGCCTCTTAAGAGCGCTGCGGCGTTTGATGGAGGCTTTTGCTATTTATGGCAGAAACCTGAGCAACAAGAGGCGGCCAAAACTTCCCCAAAACGGAACGGCAAGGTGATGAATTAGAAAACGAAACTACGGTCACTCAATCTCGCAACATTAATTAACAATTCACTTCACTGTAATTGCCGAAGGAGGGAAGATCGATGAAGAGAGGATACGTTGCACTTTTGTCGCTGGTAATTTTGCCGTTATCGCTTTATGGACAAAGTGGTAGCATCAACAACACGCTCGGTTCGGGCGGGACTTTCAACATCAAAGACGGCTCAACGACATTCTTTAGTATCAGCCAGTCGACTGGATATGTAAGCTTAACCAATAGCCTTACTTTGCCAGCCACAACCGGCTTGACACTTGGCGTGATTTACAAAGGAGCGAATAGATTTATCCACGACTATCAGGCTGCGGGGACTCAAGGATACAACACGTTCGTGGGTATCAACTCGGGTAATTTTACGATTTCCGGGACCGGTGATCAAGCGAGCTACAATACAGCTCTCGGAAACTCTTCATTGAGTTCACTCACAATAGGGAAATACAATTCAGCGTTCGGGTATAATTCGCTCAACGCCAACACAACGGCCGGCGATAATTCAGCGTTTGGCCATAATTCGCTCACCTCCAACACAACGGGTGGGCTCAATTCAGCGTTCGGCTATAATTCGCTTACCTCCAACACAACGCTCGGCGGCAATTCAGCGTTCGGGGGCAATTCGCTCACCTCCAACACGGGCAGTTCTAATTCAGCGTTCGGGTCTAATTCGCTCACCGCCAACACAACGGCCGGCGGCAATTCAGCGTTCGGGGGCAATTCGCTTGTGGCTAATACAATAGGGAGTGGTAATTCAGCGTTCGGGTATCACTCGCTTGTGGCTAATACAATAGGGAACGGTAATTCAGCGTTCGGGGGTAATTCGCTTAGCCAGAACACAACAGGCACGAACAATTCCGCGTTCGGGTATAATGCTGGCGCCAATCTCACCACCGGTGGAGCCAATACAGTCATTGGCTACAATGCCCAGGCAAGTTCGCCTACAGTAGGCAACGAAGTCACACTTGGCGACGGCAGCATTAACACGCTCCGATGCAACGTGCAATCGATTTCATCCCTCTCCGACGCAAGAGACAAAAAGAACATCAGAGACCTTCCGCTGGGCCTGGATTTTTTGATGAAAGTAAGACCCCGCCAGTTCAACTGGGACCGGCGCGGGTGGTACGAAAACGGCAAGCCCGACGGATCCAAGATCCAAGAAAACCCCACTGCCGGCTTCATAGCTCAAGAGCTGGATGACGTACAAACAAAAGAGGGCGCGGGGTGGCTCAATCTTGTTCTCAAATCCAATCCTGACAGGCTTGAGGCTACTCCGGGTAATCTCCTGCCCATAATGGTCAAAGCCATACAGGAGCTGAAAGCTGAAAATGGTGCGCTAAAAGCTGAAGTAGTCAACCTACGCGCATCCATAGCAGAAGAGGTGAAGAAAGAAGTAAGAACGGTTTTGCTCAAGGCAGTCCAGCAGGAAGTCGCAAAGACAAAAGTCTCTTTGAACCAAACTAAGGACTGAGCGTTCATAATAGAGGAGAATTGCATATGAAGACAGGATTGCAAGAGCTCTTGATGGCATCGATGCTTTGGCTTCTCCCGTTCATCGCTCAGAGCCAAAGCACGATGGAGTTTCAGTCGGGAACGACTATTGAGGTAACATCCGGGGCAAATATTTGTGCCGATATCGTGTTGATAAATGGCGCCTATTCCGGCAGCGGAACTAAATGCGGGGTGGCTCTTCCCGTGGCTGAGGTCGAAGTTGGGCTTACGCCAAAGGAATTTCGGCTCAGTCAGAACTTTCCAAACCCATTTAATCCAACGACGACCATTGAGTTCACGCTTCAAGAGGATGGTCGCGTCGTGTTGAAGCTCTACGACGTAACAGGCCGTGAGTTGGCAACGCTGCTCGATGAGGAGAGAAAAGCCGGATATTATCAATCGGCAGCAGTTGACGCTTCCCGTTTTGGGAGCGGAATGTATTTCTATCGGCTTGAGGCGAATGGTAAGCTCCTCACGCGGAAGATGTTACTCGTCAAATGATGGCATAGACGGCAAAGGTGCGTCAGAGTATGTGTTCACTTTGAACGGGCGGACAGTGAGGGGAGTCGGTCCAGTCCAGTTGCGCTTCGACGATAAATCTTCGACGATAAATCTCTTGCAAATCGAAACACGAGATTGTATATTTGTACTGAACATAAAGAGACGGCTTCCGCAATTATCAATGAGTATTTCACTCGAAAGAGTGAAGCGCACAAGTGTACGAAGGTCGGAAGCCTCTCGCTTGTGCGTTTTTTATTTAGGTGAGGATGTACGAGCTCTGCACTAAACTCTGCACTGTGAGGACAAATTTTCAGTACAGAAGTTCATAGAAGTTAGCAGATATGAAGCCAAGCGTAGAAATTTGATGTTTTCCCGGGCTCTTAGCTCAGTCCCAACGGGACTTCGCTTTGGGCCTACCAGAAAGTAGAAACGGGCTCTTAGCTCAGTTGGTTTAGAGCGCTACCTTGACACGGTAGAGGTCAGAGGTTCGAACCCTCTAGGGCCCACGAGAAAATTCCCCTCCTTACACTCCCAAGAGATGGACGCCATTTGTTTACAGCACTGCGACAAGCAGGGACTCCAATGCGATCAAGCCTAGAGCAAATTCTGATCTGAGAACAGTTTTGGTGAGACACAACCGAGATCTTCTTTGCGGAAGCTGCCACTTCGTTGCAATTAAGAGAGGTTTTCTATACCTTTTTGCACCTTAAATCGACAGCGATAAGAAACCGAGCCTAGGAACGGCATATGCATAAAGCAGTCTTGCGAGTTCTCGTTCTCCTGATTCTAGTGGACGTTGGAGCAATCGCCCAACGTCAACCAAAGGAGCTTACTCTTGAGGATATATTTACCTCGTCAAAGTTCGCAACGAAGACACTCAACGGAATTCACTGGATGAAAGACGGAAAGCACTTTTCATTCTATGAGCAAGACAGTGCAACGAAATCAACAAATATCTATCTGTTCAGTGCCAAAGAGAAATCGAGCAAACTGCTGTTGAATACTGCTTCTTTGAAAGTCAACGAAAACGACCCGACATTCCGCTTCACCACTTACCTATGGTCTCCTGATGAAAAACAAATTCTCTTCATTTCGGCTCCCCCCGAACGACAGTACTTGTCCCGCCTGACACCGGCGGGCAATATTTTCTTGTACGACCTGACGACAAAAGTATTTCGCCAGTTGACGAACGTGAACGAGCCCCAGTATAACGTAAAATATTCTCCCGACGGAACATTTCTTGGATTCATCCGTTCAAACAATATTTACCTTATCGACGTCGCAACGGGCGTAGAACGCAGTCTGACGGCCGACGGAACGCAACACATCATCAACGGAAGATTCGATTGGGTGTATGAAGAGGAATTTGGTATCTCAGACGGCTGGCAGTGGGCACCGGACGGCAAACGCATTGCATTCTGGCGCCTTGACGAAAATCGGGTTCCCGAATATACGCTGACCCAGTGGGATTCACTCTACCTGCAGCTTATTCCGATGCGATATCCGAAGCCGGGGGAGAAAAATTCGATTGTAAAAATCGGCGTCGTCGACGTACAGACCAATGCTACTCGATGGATGGACATCGGCGCGAATGACGACATCTATATTCCAAGAATTCAGTGGGGAGGTGATAACAATACACTTTCCATCCAACGATTGAACCGAGCGCAAAATGTTCTCGAGCTTCTTTACGCCGATGTTTCCACCGGGGCTACGCGGGTAGTTTTGCGAGAAGAAGAGGAGAAATGGCTCGAGATCCACGATGCTCTTACTTTTTTGGATGACGGAAAATTCATCTGGCTATCCGAACGGGACGGGTTCCGCCACTTCTATTTGTATAAGAACGATGGTACGCTCGTCAATCAAATTACAAAAGGGGAGTGGGAAACGGATGCGTACTACGGCGTGGACCAGAAATCGAACATGCTCTATTATTCGTCTTCTGAATCTACCCCTCTTGACCGCCAGATCTATAAAATTCGGTTGGATGGAAAGAAGAAAGTGCAGCTTACTGCAAAAAGCGGAACTCATTCTGCAAGATTTTCCCCAACGTATGAATATTTCCTCGACACATTTTCAGATGCATCCGCTCCTTCTACCATTTCACTATTGAACAACAACGGAGAACTCGTCGCGCTCGTTCTCGACAACAGCGTTCCAGCCTTGTATGATTACCCCTTGGGAAAAGCCGAATTTCTCACCTTTACAACTACTGACAGCGTTTCGCTTAATGCATCAATGCTGAAACCGGTCGATTTTGACTCAACGAAAAAATATGCCGTTTTCATGTTCGCGTATGGTGGCCCAGGCTCTCAGGTAGTTCGCAATATATGGGGAAGAACGACCGACCGATTATGGTCTTCACTTCTTAATCAAAAAGGATATCTGATTTTTGTCATTGATAATCGCGGGACGGGTGCCCGGGGGAAGAAGTTTGGACAGCTCGGCTATCGCCGTCTCGGAAAGTGGGAAGTGACCGACCACATTGAAGCCGCAAAGCACCTCGCGGCGCTCCCCTATGTCGACAAAAGCAGAATCGGCATCTGGGGATGGAGCTATGGCGGTTACACATCGTGCATGGTACTACTCAATGGAGGAGACTATTTCAAAACCGCCATCGCCGTCGCTCCCGTCACCGATTGGAGATTCTATGACGACATTTATACGGAGCGGTACATGGGTACGCCGCAAAACAATCCCGACGGCTACAAAGAAAGTTCGCCGATCACGCATGCGTCAAAGTTGAAGGGAAAGCTCCTGATTGTCCATGGAACGAGCGACGACAATGTGCATTTTCAAAATACTGCCAATTTCGTCGCCGCCCTGGAGAAAGCCAATAAGCAATTCTCGACAATGTTTTATCCCGGCAAGAATCACGGCATAGCGGGCGGCAACACACGGCTGCATCTTTACACCCTGATGACAAATTTCCTTTTTGCAAATTTATAAACTGATGTTACGCAGAGTTTGAAAGCCTTGCCACCAAGGCACTAAGACACTAAGACTTTTTGAGGAAAGCTTCATTTTGTAATGTCCATTAATAAAAAAGGTTGTTTTTCTTAGTGACTTTGTGACTTCGTGGCAAGAATATTGGCGTTTTGCGTAGCATGAGTGAGTTCACTCTAAAAAGGTCTAAACGCTCTGGCAAGATAATTGCATAGGTATCAGTAACCACAAACACAGATACTTACAATTATCAGTATAA
>JAGVPT010000063.1 GCA_020052095.1 Bacteroidota bacterium
ATTGATCCTGTCTGCTGATAAAAGATTGAATTACGTTCGTGCCCTCTCTACACACTCTATGACTCTTGCATTTTAACATAAAAGGGTGACTGTCGCGGCCGCGTCGAAGCATTACACGGGAAATTGAAACACAAGATTTCTTTTTTTGAATTTGCACTCGTAACGTGTTACTTTCCCCCTGATGCGCCGCCACTTCCTTTCACCAACAGGTACCCTTGCATTTCTTGATGAAGCGCCGAGCAGAAGTTCGTGCAATAGAACGGGAACACTCCGGGCTTGTCCGCAACAAACTCGATTGTCTTCGTCTCGCCCGGGTCAACAACGACATTAATGTTGTACTCGTTCAAACCGAAGCCGTGCAGCTCGTCCGTCGTCTGCTCGATGTTGGTAAGATAGATCGTGACCTTGTCGCCTTTGTTCACTTCGATCTTCCAAGGATCAAAGCTCGAGCGGACGGCAATCATATACACTTCGACGTTCTTTCCGTTGCGGACAATTTTCGAATCCTTGATGTCCCAGATCGCTTTCGGATGTTTGTTTGATTCTTTCGGATAGACTTCAATCGGATGCAACTTGTCTGCTTTGATCATCTGAGCGTAGTGCGGCTCAGGCTCTGTGAACGCATCGTACAACAGCGACATTTTCTCGCCGTTGACATCGATAAGCTGCGATGCCTCAGGCTGCGACGGACCGACGCTCAAGTGTCTGCCGTGTGACAATTTGTTGAGCGCAACTAAATATTTTCCAGCCGGATGCTTCGTATCTCCTTCGGCAGCGCACAGATGGCCGATATTATACGAAACGGGAATCTTATCCAGAACTTCCCACGTTCCGAGTTTCCATTTTGCCACAGCGCTCTCTACAAAGAGTGACGTATACGCATATCCTTTGTCATCGAATTGTGTGTGCAACGGACCAAGACCGACGTTTACTTCAGCATCTTTGATTGCTTCATAATTCAAAACAGGGATTCCATCCTCGTTACCGGTGAAATCTTTCTTTTGAATTGCTGTCATCATCTTTTCAAAATTAAACACGGTCGTAATGCTCTGAAGCTTTCCGCTCGCGATGATATACTTCCCGTCTGGGCTGACATCGACACCGTGCGGCGATTTGGCGGCCGGCATCAGGTAGACTACGCCTTCCGCATCCTTGGGGTCGATCACTTTCACGCCGCCGATCATCTTTGCTTTGCCGTCCCTGATTGCTTTCTCCGCGGCTTTCCAATTCACCATCGCGACGTAGTCCCGATCTTTTTGGGTGGAAGTGACTTCGAGCTTTCCGATTGCCCGCTCACTGTTGTAGCACGTCCAAAATCCCCATTCGCTGCTCGGACCCTTGCCCGCGTCGCCAAGATCATAATTGAAAGGAGGCATCAGCACTTCCCAGCCGAGCGACATGGTTCCGGATTTCGAGTCGATAGCGATGCCGGCCACGATTCCCTTGTATTTCGTTGCATAGTCTTCGATCTTCTCGAATGTTCCTTTCGGAAGCGGAATGGAAAAGCGCGAGCCGGCAAGAACGTATTCTGTGTTTTCCGTAACGAACGACGAGCAGTGGTTGCCTGAAACATTCGGGATCGGTCCAAGAATTTGTTTCGTTTTGAAATCAGTCAGGTCAATGCGCGCCATGCGGTTGTTCGCGTTGTCGGAGATGAACAACCATCGTCCGTCGTAGTCGCCATTTGTTTCGCTGATTGATGGATGGTGAGCATCGCCCCACGTAAATCCGCCGAGCAATGCCTTCGATTCCTTGTCGAAACCGTAGCCTGTAGCGGGATATGGAGTGAACACAGGAATCGTGGAGATGTGCCGCATCGACGGCACGCCGTAGACGTACACCTGGCCTGAATGTCCGCCGGATTTGAAAAGATAGAACTCATCCAGATCGCCCGGCGCTACGTACGTCTTGATTGCCGCATCCTGAACATCCGAACGAGCTTCCGTTCGTCCTTTCTTGCCGCCGCAACCCGATATTAATCCGACTGCAAGAGCCAGCAGGATCACTACGAGGAATTTTGAATTCATTGAAGCCTCCTATTGTATTTGGTTGTATGTTGATTTATGAAAAAGCATTTTCAGAATGATAGAAGTATTGGATCAAACAATTTCGGAGAATCATCACACCGGAAGATAATGGACAAGTTTTATTCGTTGATCCGGCATTCGTTACTTTTTTGCCTTCGGCTCCTTCTGTTTCATCTCATTCGCAAGCCGTATCTTTTCGATCGCCTCTTTCCGCTCCGCGTCGGTAAGGCTGATCATCGAGGAAAGAACAACCTCCATTGTTCCCGTCGGGCGGGCAAGAAAATCATCCAGCGTGCGGCCAAATCGCGATTGTACGTCGGTGACGGCAAACGACAAATCCGGACCGATTTGCGCCGCCGCATCGATGCCCAGGGCCGAAACCGAGTGACAGACAAAACAGTTCTTCTTCACAAAAAACGCGCCGGGTCCATTCAGCATCCGCTCCTCTTTCTCCATTTCATCCTTCGTTGGAACGTCGCGGAAATTATTGTTCGGGATGTACTGAATCGGATAGTTGACCTTCTTCCAGCTCATCACCAGCATTGCAAGCGCTTGGGCATCGGCGCTGGAGAAGTTGAAATTCGGCATTACGGTTTCCGGGACAAGCTCTTTCGGATTTTTTAGGTGGGACGTGTGCCACGTGAACTCCGTGTGCAATCCTTTGATACGTTCATAATTGAACTGTTCCGCCGATTTTTCCCCTTCCCACGTCAAATCCGGCCCGACCGTTCCGCCGCGTCCGTTAATGACATGGCATGCACGGCATCCTTTTTCAGTAACGAGGTTCTTTGCACGATTGATGTAGGAAGCATCTTTTGTTTCCTTGTCGTACCTATGACATGAATTACAGTTCATCTGGAGCAACGCTTTTTTCTCGCTGAAGATATAGAAATCCCCCAACTCCTTGCCGAGTACCGGCTCCTCCCAGTGTTCGACAAAACCATGCGCCGCCTGCCTGTCTGTCGCGTATCCTTGTCCACCGTGGCACGGCGTGCAACCGTACATTGCAATCGGATGCGTTTTCAGGATTTCTTTCGGATGTGTGCGGTACGGTTGCGGTGCATCCTCCAGCCCCTTCCATTCGATTCCCAGATGACATGTCACACAGCGGTCGGCTTTTTGGAGTTCCTTAACGTAGACTTGCTGCAATCCTTTTGGCACTGCACGATCGGCGCCGAATTTCTTTTCGACCAGGTCTTTAAATTCGGATTGGTAGTCCATCCATTCAGGCATCAGATAGTCGTAAAAAAGAAAAACGGTGACCAATAACACTGCGATGCCGAGGATACTGAGCACAAATCTGTCTTTTTTCACGATGACGAGTTTTTCTTTGAATGTTTTGTGATCCATGGTGTGTTCTCAGGTCGCGCAAATGTTGGGCGGATTCAAGATTTCTTTCATTCAATCCACAGGCGGATCAGAATCGTACCGGCATCGTTGGCCAATCTTCCCACGGAAAATAGAAATTCCAGTAGGGGCCGCGCAGGTACGTCCCAATGATTGTGAAGATGATGATCATGACGCAAATTGCAATGAATACCATATTCTGTCTTCTCCGCTCGGGAGCGAACCACACTCCGACGGAATTGATGCTCGATGAATCCCGATACGGCCACCAGACCGCTAACATGATGAGAACTGCCGGAAGTACGATTCCTCCAATAAATGCCCCATTAATCGTTATAATTCCAAGATTGATGGTTGTGTCGGTGACGATTTCCTGCAGCCAGAGAAAATACCAGGGTGCCTTCGCAGGGTTAGGCGTCACAGACGGATTTGCAGGGGCTTCCAGGGGTGCTCGGAAAAGTATCGACAGAACTACAACGACCAATACCGTGAACAAAGTCACCAGCCAGATGCGTCTCGTCAAGTTCGGCACGGCTGGAATTGAATTCTTTTCTTCATCCACCATCGTATTCTGCACATGTACCGTGGCACCACTCGTGATCCCGAGCAGAGAATATGTTTTTGTTTTCACGGGGGGCGTTTGTTCAGTTTTTTCCTCGAGTGCTTCGCGGTCGACAATCGCAAGTCCACCGTCTTTACGGACACGCCACATATGATAGGAAAACAGAAAGAGAACGATCATCGGAAGGAAGAAGACGTGGAGCACGTAGAATCGAATAAGCGCATTCTGATTGATTTCGTTGGACCCAAGCAGGAAAAATCGTGTTCCCTTTCCGATCAGCGGCGCTGAACTTGCAATGTTCGTGCCTACTGTGATTGCCCAATAGGCGAGCTGATCCCACGGCAACAGATAGCCGGTGAAGGAAAGCAGAAGCGTAAGGACCAAAAGCACAAGACCGACAATCCAATTCAATGGCCGCTTGGCATCAGTGGATGTACCATTCTTGTACGCACCGGTGAGAAACACACGCATCATATGAAGAAAAACCAGAGCGACCATCAGGTGTGCGGCGATCCGATGCATTGCACGCAATAGCCATCCGAATGAAACGACGAATTCAATATCTTTCACCGAAGAATATGCCCGTTCGACCGAAGGTACATAAAGGAACATCAACACCAATCCGGTGAAGACAAGTATCATAAAGAGAACAAATGAAATTGTGCCCAGCCAGAGAGAATATTTCCACGACACGCTTCCTTTTGAAATCTTGTTCGGAAACCAGTGGAGCATCAAATTCTTGACAATGGCGTCGCCGGCTTCTTTCTCGCTGCCCGGATTCCACGTCCACAGCAACTTATGATAGATATTCTTTACTGAAGCGATGAATGACATTTCTTCACCCTCTTACACTGTTAATCGAAAATTCTGGTCGACTTCTTCTTCCATGTGTACTATCAGTTGACCATCGTCGGGGGAAACCTCCATCTTGAACCAGTGCAGCGGTTGCGGCGCCGGGCCCGCATAGTTCGTCCCATCCGAATAAAATTTTGAGCCGTGACACGGACAGTGGAACTCAAATGGAATTTCCTTCTTCTGACCATTCACTTCGACATGCTTCGGCTGATTAAGCTTGGTATACTTCACCGTGCAACCGAGATGTGTACATTCCCCCGATATTGCGTAGAAAGATCTTCCCTCTTTGAACACATAGATGCGTCTCTCCTCCAGAAACGTCATTCCGTCGGAAAGACTCGAGGGAAATCCGATCTTAAATTTTTGTGGAGCTTCGTACAGCACGTTGGGAATCAGCGACCGAACCGATTGAAAGCTGAATCCCGCCAGACTCACAAGCACACCGCCGAGTCCAAGTTTCTGAAGAAACGATCGCCTCGAGTCCGATTGTGCATCCTCTGACTTTATTGGTGATTCTTTTTTCCTAAAGAATTTCATACGTTTCCACTCCAAAGCTTATTTCAAATATTATCTATCTGCGTAATCTGCAATCTGCGTTCAATCCGCGAAATCCATGCAATCATACAGCCTCTTTTTGTTCATAGTAAAAGACTTCCATCGTCATCGCATCGGTCGGACAGCGAACGGCGCACAAGCCGCATCGGATACACGTCTCGTCGTCTTTTATCATCGCTGAGGCCGGCTGCAGCAGATTTATGTCGTACTGCTCCAGCAACTTCGCCTTCGTCGTCTGGTCTATCTCCAATTCCGCGAGGGGCACCAACTTCAAACAATATTCCGGACAGATGTCGACACAGCGATTGCACATAACGCATTTCTCTGCGTCGTAGATCGTTTGGATATGACACGCAAGGCATCGTTCCGCTTGTTGAAGTGCCTGTTCTTCCGTGTAGGTCGATTCGACTTCAGAAATTCCTGTTCGGCGCTGAATGTCGATTGTCGGCGGCGCAAGTCGTTCATGCTGCTCGTAGTCTTCGGGACGAGTGAATCGGCGCGTAGGAATCTTCTCGATGGAAAGGTTGTAATAAATCTCCGGCTTTTTCCCACGGAGAAATTCGTCGATGGAAAGCGCGGCTCTCTTTCCGTTCGCTACCGCGTCGATAATATTCCGAGGACCAAACGCGACGTCGCCCCCCGCGAAAATTCCCGGCGCTGTCGTAGTCAGATTTTCCTTATCGATCTTGATGAATTGTGAGGGAGTTAGCTCGATACCATCGGCCGGCTTGATAAATGAAAGGTCCGCGTGTTGGCCGATCGCAAGAATAATTGAATCAGCTTCAAAAAATTCAGTGTGGCCAGGATCATATTCAGGGTTGAAGCGCCCATTATCGTCGTACGTCCGCTTCACTCCGATGAACTCGACGCCTTTAACTTTGCCTTCCTGTCCCACAAAGCGTTTCGGTCCACGCTGAGGGTGAAAGACGACCCCCTCTCGTTTCGCCTCCTCGAATTCTTCACGACCCTGGGCCGAACGCAGCACGGGCATCTCGGCAAACGACTCAAGACTTGCAATATGGACTTGCGACGCGCCACCGCGCATTGCAACGCGCGCGGCATCAACCGCAGAGTGAATATCCGACGGCTCAGGTCCCGCTCGCAGTGCGGAACGCGCAGCATCGAACGCCACAAATCCCCCGCCGATGACGAGAACTTTCTTGCCAAGGTTAACGCGGTAGCCGTTATTAATGTTCAATAAATAATCGATCGCTTTGACAACACCATCGAGGTTGGAACCCTCGATGTTCAAATCTCTGCCCCGCTGCGTTCCGATGGAAATGAAAATCGACTCGAAGGCTTCCTTTTTTAGTTGAGCAATCCCGAATTTCTCGTCGAGCGGCGTGTTATATCGAATCTCAACGCCCAGGAATCGTATTTTTTCAATTTCCTTGTCGATGAGAGTGCGGGAGAGACGGTACTCGGGAATTCCGTGGCGCAACATCCCGCCGGCAACATTCGTCGCTTCAAACACCGTTACCTGATATCCCATCAATGCGAGGTCGTGCGCACACGATAATCCCGACGGCCCCGACCCGATAACGGCAACTTTTTTATTTTTTACAATATTCTTTCGCGACTCGACTTGGATCGGCAAGTGCCACGCCCATTTGTTACCCGGCTCGGTCGCATGTTCAAACAATGCATCTTGAGTGTCCGGCTCTACTGATTCGACGCCGTATTTGTCTGTCACGAATCTTTTCAATGCGCGAATGCTCACCGGCGCGTCAATTTTCCCGCGGCGGCAAACGTCTTCGCACGGCGCAGCACACACTCTTCCGCAGACACTCGCGAAGGGATTAGGCGAGCGAGCCGTGAGGTACGCTTCCTCGTACTCCTGACGAGCGATGAGCTGGACGTAGCGCCCAGCGTCAGTGTGGATCGGACAGCCGATCTGACATGGGACGAGATTTTTCCAGAATTCAATGTCCGGAATGATTACGGCGTATTTTGAAGTCATACAACTCCAGCAATGATTCCAGCATAATACAAGAATAGTGCCATATTCAGATGATTTTATCTGATATCAAACTGAGGGAAACGAGTTGCATTCCTGAGCCTAATGCGACTTTGTTTGAATCGAATCTTAATAATGCCAATCGAAAATTAAGAATTTTTATGATTAAGAATGTCATCAGCGCCAATAGCGGGATGAGTGTATCAATGGTAATTAATGGTCATCGTGGGTTTCCCCTTCGTGATAATGTCCTTCTGCCGGCGACAAGGTGGATTGATATAATTGTTCGACATAGTGTATGAACATAACGTACGTTTTCACATACTCGCGGCCAGCCTCGACATCATCCGGTCTATAATTTTTCGTCGCGAGAACACGACTGAACTGTTTTTGCACTCCATGATGAATCGTCTCGGTGAGATTCTTCATCAGTTCATCCGCCGATCCTTTTTCAATTGCGTTGTCTGCGGCAACGATTCCTAGTTCGGGCTCAGACTCGGCTGGTTTCACACCGGTGTACGCCACACCTTCCCCGGCTCGGTGAATACGCACGAGAGTCTCAAAGAAATACATGTCTGCCAGTTTCTGGGCATCTGGGTTCAGTTTCCGTACTATCAGTGTCTTCTGAAAAGCTTCTTTGATCTGAGCTTCATCCTTCTTCTGCACCCAGACGAGCACGAGATTCACGTTGCCCGATTCAAGGGCGTTCACCGCAGCCTTGACTACAGGACCGTTCATTGTGTCGCAATGTGAGGTTGCCTCCGAGGGGAGTAGAATCATCAGTCCAAATAAAGTTATCGATACGAACACGAGACAATTGAATTTGTGCGTTTTCATGGTCATTCTCCTTTTCTTCATCGTTATGATTTTCAGATGACATGCGACGTGAATCTCAGAATTTTTCCCCCTTTGCTTCGCGTTCGGCGCTTCCCATTGCTCGAATCCTTCCCCACATCGAATAAAAGAAGAGAGTCAAGGCGAGGACCTGAAGCGCCGACGTTGCGGCTATCCCCCATCGTACTTCCCAAATCTCAACATACGCAGTGATGAACTGAAAAATGAATCTGGTCGCTGTCGCGATGGTGATGATCCAGTATGCAGCGCGAATGAGATCGGGATTATACCGTGTATCGTCCTGCGGGGGGCGGGGAAAGAACCACAACGCCACTCCCATGATCATCATCATCACCGAACCGACCAGGACAACATGAGTGTGCGCGGAGATCAATTCATCTCCAAATCCCCAATCAAACACATTCCGCGCGAGTGACATATACACGCCGGTCAGAAGACCAAGAATGAGAAATGCTAAGCTTGTCTTGATAAAATATCGAACCGTTGAAAACATGCGGCCTCCTTTTCTCTTTCAACCTTTCGCCATCGGTTTTCGCGCGAGAACAACAAGGTCTTTCGACAACTCCTCCTGAAAGTCGTCCAGCATTATGCTGCCGTGTGTGTGAATCTCGGAAAAGCCCGCCTGCTGCAAACCGCGCATCATTTCATCTTTCAGAATGGGCCGAAGTCGCACGCTTTCGAGCTCCTGCACGGGTTGTCCGTTTTCCTTTTTGAGTTTGAGGATATTGAAGATCACGTGATCCCTGTGGAATTCGTAGAAGCGCACAAATGTCACTTCTCCCATCTCTTTTACACTTTGCACGCGCTCTCTTTTTGCAAGAATTCGGTCATAGTTGAGGATCTGAAGGAAAAGAAGGCCGCCCGGATTTAACGCCGTCGAGAAGTTTTTGAGAGATTGCTCCAGATCCTTCTGCGTGGATAGATGAGGAAGGGAATTTCCCATGCACAGGACCGCGTCAAATTTCCGATGCACGCGGCCTGGCAAATCTTGAAAGCTTGATTCCGCGATGTCGATCTTGACACGGCGTAATTTCGCATGCGCTTTGACGTGCTCGAGCATCTTTTTTGAGACATCGACTGCCGTCATCTCCACTCCAAGCTCGGCCAATAGCAAAGAATGGAAACCGGTACCGGCGCCGGCATCGAGCGCGGTTCTGATCGAGTACTTTTCCAGGAGCATGTTGAAAAAGGGCCGCTCATGAACAAACCTTTTGTCAAAGCCCGTCATCGTGTCGTAGTCAGCTGCAAGCTTGTCGTAAAATTCTGACGCACCTTCCAGCTCAGGTTCCTGCACTTCATTCAATTGTTCCATGATGAAGCTGCCCTTTCAATGTTGATACAGCGGCGAGTCTATTTCTTGAATGCGTTTGGCGTATTCTTCTTTTGTGATGCTGTTGTCCCAGTGCCCCGTCAACATTGCAAAACCCGTGACACCCATGAAGACGCCCACGACAAGAACACCGAAAACCCAATTGGGAATCGTCTGTTTTACAAAACTCGTCTTCATGGTGAGCGTGTTTTTCACGGGACACACCTCCACACAGCGCATACAACTCGTGCATTCATCGCTCCAGATTCTTCCGGCCGTATGCACCTGTATGTTCGCAAGACATGCCTCCGTGCAGAGATTGCAGTCAATGCACGTCGATTTTTCGCGAGTTATTTTCAAAGGACTGAGCCAGCCCACGATCCCAAGCAGTGCGCCGTAAGGGCAAAGGAATCTGCACCAGAAATTCTTGACAACGACTGATAGCATCATGAAGACGATTATCGTCCAGAGTGCAAAAGTTGAGATGTTGGCAAAAAATAAAAACATTTTGACATCGGCGATCTTATTGTACGGACTGTCGATAAACGCCGCCATTGCAGGGACATCCATTCCCGCAATAGCCCAGACGAAGAATGAAAGAAGAAGATACTTCAGCGATCGCAGAGGATAATCAAGCCATCGTGGCAGGTGGATATTCTTCCCGAAGATCTTTTCGCCGAGAAGCCAGAGCGATTCACTCAGTGTGCCAATCGGACACAGCCAACTGCAGAATGATTTTTTCAACACAACGCTGGCAATGATGATGGCGAGAAAAATAAAAAGTGCGGAAGGATGTATGGTGTTGACGATCGAGGTTTGAAGCCAGTACTTCAGGCTTATGAGTGCACTAATCGGGAGAAATCCCTCAACTCCAGGCGGACGGGAAACAAAATTCTCTGTCCCCGCCGACATTCCCCACTTTAGAAATAGATAAAATTCAATGCCGATCCATATGCAGAGCAGAACAAACGCCAGTTGGACGGCAGAGCGAAGAAATTGGGAATCTTCCTTCAATCTCCATAGAATTCGCTTGTGCCAATTCGGCTCACTCAAGAAATTGATTCTTCTCCGACGAAGCTCCGAAGGTATTCTTTTTGTTCTCGTGACGGGGGCAGTCGCGTTTCCGGGTAGAATCAAATTTTTGGCCACATACGATTCTTCTCTCATGTTCTCTCCGGCACCACTTTGTTGATTTGTCTGTATTCAGACTGACTTATCTGTAATACAGTCAAGAAAATATTCAACGCGAAATGCTGTTGTACATTGGCTTCTTCATGTCTTTTGCCATTTCCGCGATATGTTTGTTCACCAACATCTTGTAAATGCCGTCCCTTAGGTCAGCCCACTGCTCATGGACAGCGCAGGGATTCTTTCCGGAACACTCGGGGAAGCCCATCACACACTTCGAAGTCAATTCGACGCCATCGATCGCCTCAACGAGATGAAAAAGGGTCATATCCTTCGCCGGCATTCCTAAAGCAAATCCGCCCGTGGGACCTTTTAGCGATTTGAGGAGGCCTTTTCGCGACAGATCCTGAAGGATTTTCCCCAAGAAATGGTACGGTATATCCAGCTTCTTGGTCATCTCTTTTATGGATGACATCTCCCCCTGAGGTTTCAGTGCAATGTACAGAACTGCCTGAAGGGCGTATTCACATCGACGGCTAAAAATTAAGCTCATATAATTTCAGATTCTTTAGTCCTAAATTATCTTATAAAAAACAAAAAGTCAAGCGAATAATGAAGATTTTCTTGACCCTCGTTTTCAAGCTCTTTTTTCGAGCGCCGTGCGAGCACTCTCCGACTGCGCTGAAACATTCCACTAATTGCGACATGAAGCCGGTTGCCTTTGCCTCATATTCTTCGTATTTTTTCCTCATAAAGTACTGCTTTTGGCGGCTGTGGTGCATAGGCATTACAGCCGTTTATGTTTTGATATGCCTCACCTGCGCAAGAAATGAATCTCCTCGACGCAAGCGTCGAGGTATCTTGGTTGAATAAAAAATCCGATCGTACTTTATGACCCCGATGCAAGCATCGAGGAATTCTTTA
>JAGVPT010000168.1 GCA_020052095.1 Bacteroidota bacterium
GAGGCAGCATTATTGTAACCGCAAACCTGCCCACATATACAAAATCCTCGTAGAGGATTCACAAAAGTATGCACGCGTTTTGTCCGCTGAGTAGTTACGTATAAACCTTTTTATTCCTTTCTTGAAAAGAGGGACATTGAAGCGGCATCGACAATCTTCTTTGCAATAGCCTCACCTTTCTCCGACAACGGTTTGAATCTCTTTCATATTCTCTTCGTGTCTTTGAGCTTTTGTGGCAGTTTATGTTCTCAAAATGACTGAGTAGTCACGAAAAGCCAATGTCTGACAGCGCTTTTTGCTGTCTGACAGTTAGCGAGGGAGCTATTCAGATGTCAGACGGCTTGAAAACGCCGTCAGACATCATCTCGCTGAGTAATTATCAAACCGGGAATGTTAATTTGGATGACATCGTAACCTCCGTACGGACTCTTTTTCAACTTCAACTCACTCACGCCTTGGTGCGATACCGGTTCCATTGATCCCGCCTTTAATCCAGACCAACCCCCGTGGAGTTCCACGGTCGCGTACTCACCCTCAAGTAAGCAGCCGACACATTCAAACGAGTGCCCGATAAATGCTGAGTAGCGGTTGTAGAATGAACGGACGAGATTTTTCATTTCCTCTTGAGTGATCTGTCGTCCGAGCGGATCCCATACCTCACCCTTGGCAAATTTGAGGACGACATATTCCTCATGTCGCTCAAAAAGATCCCAGAGAAAACTGTCAGCGCAGCTCTTTGCGTCGTATTCATCGTTGGGATGAAACTCTTCATAGATGAAACAGTGTGTCATCCCTTCGATCTTAATCTCGTCAATTTCTTCGTCCAGTAATTCGGTAGTTACGAATCGATACAGATCTTCGTCTGATACTCCGGCGACTGAGTCCACGGAAATATTGTGGAGCGCAAGCAATTCCATTACGCTGTCCAGCTCGGTTTTGAGGCGCTCACGATCGCTATCTTCAAGCGTCGTGAATCCCGGGTTTCCCAGAAATTCCCGTACTGTCACACGCCGCACATTCTTGAATTGGCGCTCGAATTCATCAATTGAGTCGAGCCACTGGGATTCAATTTCCGCGGGGGCTTCCGGAGTGCCTTCAGAAAAGAGGGCGCCGTATTTCTCTTCCAACTCCCTTTTTTTTGCTTGATTCAGAGATTTCTGAATCCTTTGTTGTTCCTCTTCAAAGTTCGGATTGTCCATGATGTCCCCCCATTGAAATTCGGAATGTCCCCATTATTGTGAGGTTGGTTCATGAAATTAATAAAATAGAAAAGCGAAGTCAAGAGGATTTGAGGTTTTAGGATGTTTTAGTTTTAGGATGTTTTAGGATGAACCCGGAAAGGTACAACCCGGAAAGATACAGGGTCATCGCCTTGACTTGCCCCCGATTATTGAGTATATTGAATACAGAACATCGCGACGTGGAGTCCGCCTTCGGCGGAGCAACTCGTTGGAATGCGTTTAGTATAAAGAAGGAAAATTACATCGCGGGGTGGAGCAATTGGTAGCTCGTCGGGCTCATAACCCGAAGGTTACAGGTTCAAGTCCTGTCCCCGCTACTAAAAAACAATGCCTGACCGAAAGGTCGGGCATTGCATTTTATGCAGTAATCGGAAAGAGTCAATCGATTCGTGTGTGTTAAGAAGATTTTGCCGCTGAAGTAACCCTTTCATCGTGGCATCGCAGCCCGATCCCGCTTTCCCAATCGAGCCAGGTTCCTACTCGTGTATCTTTCAGGAATAAGAAATGGGTTGCGTACCGAAAGAATGCGCTCACAAATTCTTGAAAGGGATTTCATCTTTGAGTATATTTGAAGGCAAACGAGAATTGAGAAATTTCATTCGATGAAAAAATTATCGGTACTAATTTCTAACGACGACGGAATTCACGCCCCGGGAATCAACGCCCTCGCTGACGAGATCAAGAAAATTGCTGAAGTGGTGATTGTTGCGCCCGATAAGCAGCAAAGTGCCATCGGGCACGCGATCACCGTGAACTCACCGTTACGCGTCCAGAAAATCGATAAGAACGGATCGTTCTTCGGCTACGCAGTCGATGGGACTCCCGCCGATTGCATAAAACTCGCCGTCCGTTCATTGCTTCCGCAGCCCCCCGATTTGATTATCTCCGGCATCAACCACGGCTCCAACACGGCGATCAGCGTCATCTATTCGGGGACGGTGTCAGCGGCCACTGAAGGAACAATCCTAGGAATACCATCTTTTGCCATTTCGTTGACCACGTTTGCGGCAGCGGATTTTTCATACGCCGCGACATTTGCCCGCAAGCTGGCTCTCATGATCGCCGATAAGGGATTGCCGAAAGGGACACTGCTGAATGTCAACGTCCCTTCGGTCCCGGCGTCCGAGATCAAAGGAGTGCTTGTGACGAAGCAAGGCAAATCCATTTGGAACGATGAATTTGAATCGAGGCGCGATCCAAGCAATAGGGAATATTTTTGGCTGAAGGGAGATTTGCTCGAGTTGGATTTCGGCGATGACATTGACCAACGGGCAATTCTGAACAACAAAGTTTCTATTACGCCCATCCAATACGATCTCACTGACTACTCGATGTTTGAGGCAATGAAGAAGTGGGACGTTCAAACACTTATCTAAGAAATCTCACTGGAGAATATCATGCGTATCGGAATATTAACGGGGGGCGGCGATGTGCCTGGGCTAAATCCGTGCATCAAAGCAGTGGTGTATCGCGCGGCTGACGCCGGCGCCGAAGTGGTCGGATTTCGGCGTGGCTGGGCCGGCGTGCTCAATTTCAATATTGATGATAAAGAAGATCAGAAAAATTGGGCGATGCCGCTGACAAAGCAAAATACACGGACGATCGACCGATCGGGCGGTACATTTATTCATACATCGCGAACAAATCCCGGCAGAATGAAGTGGTCGGAGATCCCGAAATTTTTGCAGGATCCAAAACGCCTGCCGAAAGAAGGGGACCCGAACTCAGATTTCACGCCCCACATTTTGCGCAACCTGGCGCATCTTAAAGTCGACGTTCTCATAACGATCGGCGGCGACGATACGCAAAGTTACGCGGTGCGTTTGGACGAAGAAGGATTTCCCGTCGTCGCGATTCCCAAGACGATGGACAACGATGTATTTGGGACAGACTACTGTATCGGTTTCTCGACCGCGGTCACGCGCAGCGTCGAATTCATCAGAAACCTCAGGACGTCTGCCGGTTCACACGAACGCATCGCGGTGATTGAACTCTTCGGAAGAAATTCCGGAGAGACCTCGCTGATCTCCGCATATCTCGCCGGAGTCGACCGTGCAATTATTTCTGAAGTGCATTTTGATCCGGAGAGACTCTCTCGATTCCTGATGGACGATAAGAAAAACAATCCGAGCAATTATGCGATCATGACAATCTCCGAAGGTGCGCAGATGGTCGGGGGGAAGATCGTTGAGTACGGACAAGCCGATGCGTACGGCCATAAGAAACTTGGGGGCATCGGACAGATCACTGGTGAAGCAATTCAGAAGATTACCGGATCGCACATCATCTACCAACAAGTCGCGTATCTCATGCGCAGCGGTGAGCCGGACGCATTGGACAGAATGGTTGCCATCAGCTATGCAAATCTTGCAACGGATCTAGTTCTGACGAAGAAAACGGGTAATATGGTTGCTCTCCGGGAGGGGAAATACGCCACGGTTCCGATCAATACGCTGACGCAGGGGGTAAAACGAGTCGATATTCAGGGACTGTACGACGAAGAGAATTATTTGCCAAAAGTGAGCGTCGTTCTTGGCAAGCCGATGTTCTTGTATTGACAAATCGCAACTACTCAGCGGCTTCTGCAACCGATACGCTGAAAAAAAGACCGCGAAGGCGCAGGGAGCGCAAAGTAAAGAGAACAGAGCTATGAAAAAGAGAATGAAGGGAATCAATCGTATGATGAACAGGCCGTGAAAACAGTAAATCGTACATTTTTTGCGTCCTTTGCGCCTTCGCGGTTTTCTTTTGGCTGAGTATTTGCAACAAATCGAATATTTCGGATACCTTCGTAATGAAAAAATAGAGACTTTCAGACTTGGACGAAGATAATTCAAAAGGTGTCCGACACCCAGACGATTCTCAAAAATCTCGCGAAAATGTCGAAAAGCTTCTTGACATCTGGCATTTAAGTTTGTATATTTAAAGCCCGTTCAGAAACGGGCTTTATTTTCAGGCTAGAATTGTTCTTTGAAAAATTGTGTGCACAGCTTCTAAGTCAATTACAATCAAGGTTTTAACCTTGGCTAATTAATACAATAAGCCAAAACAATCACACTCGAAGTTGATAACTCATATATTTGAATTACAACGGAGAGTTTGATCCTGGCTCAGGACGAACGCTGGCGGCGTGCCTAACACATGCAAGTCTGGGAGAATAAGGTAGCAATATCTTTAGTAAACCGGCGCACGGGTGAGTAATACGTAGGTAACCTGCCCTTTGGTCTGGGATAACCCCGCGAAAGCGGGGCTAATACCGGATGATGCAGCGGCTCCACATGGAGATGTTGTTAAACTCCGACGCGAGTCGGAGGCCAATGGATGGGCCTGCGTCCCATTAGATAGTTGGTGAGGTAACGGCTCACCAAGTCTGCGATGGGTAGCTGATCTGAGAGGATGATCAGCCACACTGGAACTGAGATACGGTCCAGACTCCTACGGGAGGCAGCAGTGAGGAATATTGCGCAATGGACGAAAGTCTGACGCAGCGACGCCGCGTGAAGGATGAAGGCCCTTTGGGTCGTAAACTTCTGTAGAGAGGGAAGAATGTGGCGGTTTCCGCCATTGACGGTACCTCTAAAGTAAGGATCGGCCAACTACGTGCCAGCAGCCGCGGTAATACGTAGGATCCGAGCGTTGTCCGGAATCACTGGGTGTAAAGGGAGCGCAGGCGGGCTTTCAAGTCGGTGGTGAAATCTTACAGCTTAACTGTAAAACTGCCTCCGATACTGTAAGTCTTGAGTGTGGAAGAGGGCGATGGAATTCATGGTGTAGCGGTGAAATGCGTAGATATCATGAAGAACACCGGTCGCGAAGGCGGTCGCCTGGTCCATTACTGACGCTCATGCTCGAAAGTGTGGGGAGCAAACAGGATTAGATACCCTGGTAGTCCACACCTTAAACGATGAATACTTGGTGTCGGGTCGAAAGGCTCGGTGCCAAAGCTAACGCATTAAGTATTCCACCTGGGGAGTACGATCGCAAGGTTGAAACTCAAAGGAATTGACGGGGGCCCGCACAAGCAGTGGAGCATGTGGTTCAATTCGATGCAACGCGAAGA
>JAGVPT010000087.1 GCA_020052095.1 Bacteroidota bacterium
ACCATAATCTCGTGGCGCTTTACGACGAACCAAGCACGAAAAACATTGGCGCAGCACTACACCGATGTCCAACAATCATCGTAACAGTCTACTAGTTGCTAATTTGGGGTCCTATCCCGCTACTGCTTCCACTCTTCGCACATCAGGAATTTCCCGCATCAAAGCCCGCTCGATACCAGCGCGCAGCGTCATGATCGACATTGGGCATGTCGCGCACGCTCCGGTGAGTTTCAATTCAACGATCCCGTCATCCGTTACATTCACGAGTTCAACATCGCCGCCGTCTTGCTGAAGAAACGGACGAACGGTCTCCAAGGCTATGCGTACTTTTTCTCTCATCAATTCTAGTGTTCCGTTCCTAATGATATTTCTATCGACGATCCGGGAGGCTGTGACAAGTTCTTAATACTGATTTGCGCTGCAAGGTTCCGCGCAATTTGCGAAATGATTTTCGATTGCGGGCTTTTCGGGTCAGCCTCAACGATCGGCCTGCCGACGTCGCCTCCGATGCGGATGTTCGTATCGATCGGAATCTCGCCCAGGAAAGGGACGCCGAGTTCTTTTGAAGCCTTCGCGCCGCCTCCTGCATCGAAAATATTTTCCCGATTGCCGCAATGCGAGCAGATGAAGTAGCTCATGTTTTCGATAATGCCGAGAATCGGGACGTTCACTTTATTGAACATCATCAGGCCTTTGCGTGCATCTGCAAGAGAGATCTCCTGCGGCGTCGTCACGATAACAGCGCCGGTCAGCGGAATTTGCTGCACCAGGGTCAGCTGGATATCGCCGGTCCCGGGCGGCATGTCGAAAATCAAATAGTCAAGATCACCCCATTCCACATCCGACATGAACTGGCGGACCGCGCCGCTTGCCATCGGTCCACGCCATATGACCGCTTGCATAGGATCGACAAGAAATCCGATCGACATCACTTTGACGCCGTACTTTTCCAATGGCTGAAGTTTTTGATTATGAAGCTTCGGCTTATCATTGATGTTGAACATCAATGGAATGCTCGGGCCATACACGTCGCAGTCGATCAAACCGACAGTCGCTCCGTCTTTCGCGAGGGCGACCGCAAGATTCACGGCGACTGTGGATTTCCCCACACCGCCTTTGCCGCTCGCAACCGCAATCGTGTTTTTCACGCCTGTGAGCAACGGACTTTTCTGAACCGACTGGCGGGACGTTACGTTCGAAGTCATGGCAATCTCGACCTTCCCGACATTTGCGATAGTCGACCGGATCGCTTTCTCCGCTTCGGCCTTCAATTCATCCCGTACTGGACACGATGGCGTAGTGAGCTCAATGCTGAAGCTCAACGCATTTCCGTCTATCTTGACTTCTTTGACGAAATTGAGAGCAACGATATCTTTGTGGAGGTCAGGATCGCGCACGACGCGCAGAGCATCCAAAACATTTTCAGCGGTAAGAGTTTTCATTTATTCCTGTTGTTAGTTCGTGGTCCAGAGTCCGAGGTCCTGGGTCCGAGGTCCGAGGTCCTGGGTCTTCGTTCTCAGTTCTTAGTTCTAAATTCTTAATTCCGCTTCCTGCCCTACCTAGTCTAACCCCACCGACGCAGAATTTGTTCCGGTCAGGGGTTGATGTCTTTAGGCTTGAGCCATTCTTGAATCCACTCTGTTTGCGGGGTGACCGAGGGCACGGCGACGATCACGCCACCCCATCCGATGTGACGCCAGGTGAACATGCTGGTGGTTGTTGTTTTCACGCCGCGCAAATTCCGTTCATAAATTGCGACTCCATATTTGCGCGCGAGCCCAGCGATGAACTTGTTTAACACTTGTTTTCGTCTCTCATTCAGGAGCTTTGCCGCGATAGCTTTTTTTACTTGGGTGAAATCTTGTTTGAGGGAATCAAGGTTCTGCCGTTTTTCCAACATCCTAAAAATAGTGATGCCCTCTTTAATTCGAAGCGGCCCGGTGATCTCCCCTGTGTCCGCCGAGGATGCGTAAAAGCCCAGGTCACCGTGTTCCGTAATTGAAAAGAAGCCCGATTCGCCGCCGCGCGCGGCCCATTCTTTCCGCTTCGAGTATTTGCGTGCAAGGTTGGCCATGTCTTCTCCTTTGCCAATGCGCTTCCGCAAATCCTGCGCGAGTTTCACGCTGTCGACCAAAATCTCCCGGATGTTGACATCGACCTTCGCACCGAACAATTCTGCGTTCCGTCTATAATAGTCGAGAATTTCGCGGTCGGATACTTGTACCGTATCCGTGATCTGCTGCATGAGCAGCCGGGACCTACGGTTATCCATCCACACGCCGATATCATGCCGAACCTGTTCGGACTGCTGTATGTTCTTGCTGAATCCGTCCCTGGCAATAAGCTCGTTTTGCACAACTGTTTTGATATTATTATTGAGGATTGCCTGAACGGTACCCTCTTTCAGGGATGGGAACACAACCCTATTATACTGCAGCATTTCAAGAACTTCCCTCACCGTCATGGCACCGCTCTTCGCCGTAATGAATGTAGAATTGTTGTACGGCTGGAGCTTGTCGATCAATCGGAAAATATCAGTTGAACTGAAAACATATAATCCCTTGGACTTGTGTCCCACAGAATCCTGAACCAATATCGCGTACACACTGTCGGCAATAATTTTGAAGATCGCCGGATCCGCCTCCGCCCTTTGGGGGCGGAGAAGGGTAGAGGCAAAGTGTCCTGCCAGCGAGTCTTCCTGGCGCCCCCGAAGAATTTTTTCGACGGCCGTGATCTGATCCGGCCTCGAAGCGTTTGCATATCTGGGATTAGTGTACTTTTTCAACAAGCGAAGCATTACCAAACCGTACTCTTCGGACTGAAACGGATGCGAGATTCTCTTATCGCCGATAGCATATGCAGCACGCTCGAGAGGAGGATCATTCCCGCCGAAGTCAACAGTGATCGTATCAAGAGGAACAAAGAGGGAATCGTTGAAGAACGCCAGCGTGCTGTCGGCGTTGCGGCTTGAGAGTACTTTTTTATAGAGCAACTCCCCTTCTTCATTCGAAAGAATCCTCAACACCGCCACTTCCAACTCCCATGCGTACTTCTCAATTCCATTTTGAATGTTGCGCGATGAGATGTTGATTTTTGGAAAGACCTCGCGCTTGTAGAGTTCATCACGCACGAACACACGTTCCATGCCGTACTTCATCATCTGCGACGTCGTGTCTTGCCCCACATTTTGAGTCGACGCTTCGAACGACAAGAGTTTCTCGGCAATAAGCGAATAGAGAAATTCCTGCTTGTTTTGCTCGGCCAACGCTCTCCTATCCTTGTGGAGCCACGGCATCAACTCGTATCGCTCGAGGAAGTCACTCGCCCGAATTACTTGTCCGCCGACTGTGGCAATCGTATCGGCTGGAAGTTCTTTGGAGAGAAGTTGCGGAAGTACAATAGATGGGACGCCCATCGCCACACACAACAGCAAAGCTCGAAATGACATCGTTCAGTATCCTCGTTTACGTATTATTTGAAGCCATTTGAAAAACAAGATAATCGATCCTTCCCTACGGTCGACGACTCGACTCGTCGAGGTCTACGACCCATCGGGTCGTTCTACGCATCTACGATTCGTAGAATCGTAGATGGACGATGCGTTCGCTTCGCTCACTTACTCAGGATGAACGTTGACTGGTCACCCTTTTATGTTAAAATGCAAGAGTCATAGAGTGTGTAGAGAGGGCACGAACGTAATTCAATCTTTTATCAGCAGACAGGATCAATGCGATG
>JAGVPT010000110.1 GCA_020052095.1 Bacteroidota bacterium
TAACTTCAATTGCGTATCGTGTAACTCAACCGGGCAAAGTCAACTTGAGGGTGTTTGATGTGCTTGGTCGTGAAGTGGCGACGCTTGTAAGCGGCGAGCAAGCCGAAGGAATTTACACTCAGCGGTTTGATGCGTCGCATCTTTCCAGCGGCATCTACTTTTATCGGTTGCTTGCGCCGGGCGTGAATGAAACACGGAAGATGTTGATTACGAAATAAATAGTAATCCACCTCGCCGGCGACGGGACAATCTCCGGTCAGGAAAGAACACGAAGGTGTCCGACACTTTAGAAGTGTCGGACACCTTTTCATTTCGAGTCAATCACTGTTGCATCCATGTTCATCTCCCGTTTCTTGCGTCGCTCATCAAATTTTGGTATCTTCTAATGCCAAAACACAAAAGAGGAGACATCACCTCCTCTTTTTTTTATCCATAAGCAAAGAGAGTCGTCCGAATGTCGCTGCTCTATTCTATTTTACTCGGTATCATTCAAGGGATCACGGAATTTCTGCCAATCAGCAGCACCGCCCATCTAACGATGGCCGGGAAGATGTTGGGATTGATCAATCCTGATCGCCCCGACGAGTGGACTGCCTTCATCGCAGTAATGCAAATCGGTACACTCGCCGCCGTGGTTGTCTATTTTTTTAAAGACCTTGTAGATATCGTAAAAAACTTTTTTGTCGACGGCCTCCGGTACATTCAAGCGCCTGGCAATGGACTTGGCAAAGCGCGCATGGGGTGGTACATTATCCTCGGCACACTGCCGGTAGCCACATTCGGTTTAGCGTTTAAGAAAATTATCGAAGGAAATCTTACAAAAAGCTTGTCAGTGATCGGTACAAGCCTTATAGTTCTCGCACTCATTCTCTGGCTCGCGGAAAAAATCGGTTCGCGAACAAAAGAGATGAAATCTGCGACGTGGCTCGATAGTCTTGTTGTCGGATTCGCCCAATCGCTGGCGTTAATACCGGGATCGTCGCGATCCGGCACCACGATCACCGCGGGATTGTTTCTTGGAATAACGCGGGAAGATGCAGCGCGCTTCTCGTTCCTTCTCAGCGTTCCAGCGGTGCTCGCCAGTGGTATGCTGGAGTTGTATCAAATGAGACATTTTATTCATGACATCGGCATTATGAATGTCGTTGCATCGACCGTCGTTGCCGGAATTGTCGGATACGCTTCTATTGCATTCCTTTTGAGGTACCTTCGCACGCACACAACTTTTGTGTTCATCTATTATCGGCTCGCGCTCGGATTGGTGCTGCTGGCAATTGCTCTTCGGTGATAGGTGAATGTCGAGTGACGATTGCCGAATGGCAAGTGAAATACGGACGCCACTGTTTGGTAATTCGTCACTCGCCATTCGTCGTTCGGCATTCCTAAATCGTAATTCGTAAATCGTGAATCGCAAATAACCATGGATCTCATCAAAGATTTTTTCGGAAAACTCACGGATATAAAAGAACTTGTCCGGTGGGCCGGATATCCCGGTTTGGCGATGATTGTTTTTTCTGAGACCGGACTGCTCGTCGGATTCTTCCTGCCGGGTGATTCATTGCTTGTTACTGCGGGATTGTTCGCGGCGGCCGGGTACTTCGATATTAGAGTTCTCATTTTTTTGTTGATCGCTGCAGCGGTGTTGGGAAATTCCACGGGATACTTCATCGGACACAAAGGTGGACAAGCCCTTTATACACGCGAGGAATCTCGCTTCTTCAAAAGAAAGCATTTGCTCAAAACAAAGGAGTTTTATGAGCACTATGGACCGATCACAATCGTTATGGCTCAATTCATGCCGTTTGCAAGGACGTTCGCACCCGTTGTTGCCGGGATCGCAGACATGAAATACATGCGCTTTGCTTCGTTCAACGTTATAGGCGCGGTCGCATGGATTACAAGCATGCTGCTGATCGGATATTTTCTCGGTTCAACGATACCCAACATTGACAAGAATATTCACTACGTCATTATTGTCGTTGTCTTCCTCTCGTTGCTTCCCGGCATCATCAAATATGCGCAGGTGAAGTTGTTGGTGCGAAAGTCATCTTCGTAGAGTTTCACTGTTGTCATCGTCCATGATCTCCTCTCCGCTCCCACATCGTATTCAATTCCACGTCGATCCAATCTTCCGTGACGAAGTTGCACAACTCCCGTGGCGAGTCCCCATTTCCGAATGGCACAAGTACGGCGTCCGTCCCCTTAATATCCACCGCGGTATCTCGCGTCATGTCGTCATCTTCGTGAGAGCTGGGCGATTCACGTTCGGTATCAAGGAGATCAGTGAAGAGATTTCAAAAAAGGAAATCTCTAACTACGAAGAACTGCTTCTGCGTGGCATTCACACGCTTATTCCAGTGGGGTACGTTGTAAGGGAAGAAGAACCGGTTGCGGTACGGACGCCCGTCGGCGTACAATATGAAGCCGGTAACATCTCGCACACGATCACCCTCCTTGTGGAAAAGGTCTTGCCGGATTCTCAATTGTACACAAGGGGATTTTCATTCGACAATAGGAAGAGGATTTGGGATGCGATCGCCGAATTATTCGTCGAGTTACATACGAATGGAGTCTATTGGGGTGATGCATCGCTGGCGAACACGCTCATTCGATTTGAAAAGGTCGACGAGCCGTTCGTGGGAAAGAAAACAACGCTCAAGGCCTATCTTGCCGACGCCGAGACAGTCGAGTTTCGGCCCAGCGTTTCCAAGGCCATGCGCGAAGCAGAATTGAATTTCTTCTTTGAGTCGATGGAATGGATGAATGAGAATCTCCGCGCCGGCGGCAGCACCCGCGACGAACTAGCGACAGTAAATGATCAGCAGTATTTACGCGGGCGGTACGGCATGCTATCGGCAGTCGAGGAGAAGAAGAAAGAATTCGAGCGCCTGACGTCGTACAACATCGACCGGTTTTTGGGGCAAATCCACAACCCGTCCTATGTCGACCTTTTTATGAAGCACATCGAGGAACACAAATGGTATCTCAGTGAACGCTCGTATGCTCCGGTATCATTAAAAGAGGCTGCCCATGATTGGTACGAATACGTGTACAAACCAGTCTGCGAATTGTTCCGCCGCGAAAAGATCGTGGACCTTTTTCCCGGCAAAACAGCTGCGGAGCTGTACATCGAGATTATGACCAACAAGTATTTCTTGAGTCAAAAAATAGGGAAAGATGTCGGGATGATCCAAGCGATGCACAACTATGCGGAAAAATTCGGCGTTACAAACCCCTTTCTTGAAAGGATAAAATCGACGTCGGATAAATTGCTATCCATTTTTACAGGGAAGCTATGAGCGGCTCCATGTCTGGAGGAAAGCGAGACACTACCTGGATCGTCAGCCACCACCCCTGGCCTTTGGCCTTCCCCTCCTCAAAAGAGGAGGGGACGAAGGGGTGGTGCTTAATGAGGAAATGGATCCCACCAACGAAACTCGATCTGTACCAACGAAAGTGAGACACCGCCCGATGGTCGTTCTTGTTTATTCTTACGAGGGAATCCCGTATATTGAAAATAGAAGTCATCCTATCCTTTATTGAGGAATTGCAATGTCGACCGTGCCGCCATCAAAAGTCAAAGAATTTTCCCCCACCACATTGGAAAAGATCGCCTACCGCAGCGTCGCGAGCATCCCGACGCGTGAACCAAACGACCAAAACCGGCTCGGCTATTGTGTGTGGCATTATCTCTCCGAAAGGCATGGAACGCTGTTGCAGGCAATTCACACTTCCGGAGCGCGGATCCTCATTCCCGAATTCGATGTTCTTCGGATCGTCGCGGAATCGTTGAAAAAAGACGGCATCTCTCTCGAATAGTTCGCGATGAAATTCTCCCTCCACAATCTTCTGATGGCTTTCATCCCTCTTTTTGTCGCCATCGACGTGTTCGGTGCAATTCCGGTATTCATCTCACTAACCAACGGCATAGATGCCAAGGCAAAAAAGCGCCTCGTTGTTGAGGCAACGCTTACCGCAGGCGCGGTCGCCCTTGTCTTTCTTATCTCCGGAAAACTAATTTTCTCATTCCTCGGCATCACCGAAAATGATTTTCGCATCGGGGGTGGAATCGTCCTTCTCGTCTTGTCGGTGCATGAATTGCTTTTCGCGAAAGACAGCCAGCGCGATCCAGGAATGTCCGTCGGTGTAGTGCCGATAGGTATTCCACTCATTATGGGGCCGGCCGCGCTCACGTCGATCATTATCGTCGTTGACAATTACGGCTATTGGATGTCGATGATGTCACTGCTGCTGAACTTGTTGATTGTGTGGCTGGTGTTCCGTCATTCCGAATTCATGATGAAGGTGATGGGCGTGGCGGGCTCGCGGGCATTCGCCAAAGTCGCATCGCTGTTCATGGCAGCGATTGCTGTGATGATGATCCGCGTCGGAGTACAAAACATCCTCAAATAAGTTCTCCTCTCTGCCACCAGAATATCCCATCCAATGAATAAAATCAAAACGGATCTGACATACAGGCACCTCGAACCGAAGAAAAAAGTTAGCGGTGCATCGCCGGCCATCATACTTTTACACGGCCGCGGCGCCGATGAGAACGATTTGCTCGGGCTCTCACCGCACCTCGATGAACGGCTGGCCATTTTCAGTGTGCGGGCTCCCTATCCTTTTGAATACGGCGGTTTCACGTATTTTCAATTGAAGAAAGATGGCACCGCCGATCCGACGATGTTTATGGAAAGCTACAAGCGGCTGCTGCAATTCGCGGAGGGTGTTTCGTTGTTGCACGAGGTAGATGCTGAGAAGGTTTTTCTGATGGGATTCAGCATGGGAACGGTCATGGCGTATGTATTGTCGCTTACGCATCCCGAAAAATTTGCCGGCGTTGTTGCGCAGAGTGGATTCGTCCGGGATCATCCGGATTTGCCGTTCGTCTGGCACAAGCTTGACAATTGCTCGTTCATCATCACGCACGGAGTTGACGACATGGTCATTCCTGTGCGGCTCGCACGCGATACGAAGGATAAGTTCTCAAAATCAAATGCGGATTTTGTCTATAAGGAATATCCGATGGGTCATCAAATAAGCGATGAGAGTCTTACGGATGTTTGCGATTGGTTAAAGAAAAAACTTGAGTAGGCATTCATCCCCGCCGATGTTCGAATCTCACCTTTTCGATCACTTCCAGAGTCTTTTCCGCGGCGATATTCCAGTCAAATTGTTTTGACCGTTGCACCGCGCTGTCCCCAAGGCGTTGACGCAAGTGTTCATCGCGCAGCAATAACAATATTTTTTCTGCGAGCTTTTCCCGGTTTCCGTATTCGTAGAGGAGTCCCGTTTCACCCTCCAAGACTGCATCGCGAAGACCTTGCACGTTGCTCGACACTGTCGGCGTCCCACAGGCATTCGCTTCGATCACTGTCAAACCCCAGCCTTCCTTTGCTGAGGTGTTGACCGCAACGTGCATCTGATTGAGATATGTCACCTTCTCTTCTTCGCTTACAAACCCCGTGAACGTTACTGCGTCGGAAATTCCGATACTGCGGGCGACCGAGATTAACCGCGGCTTGTCGTCTCCATCGCCAACGATGATGAGCTTTGCCTCGTTCAATTCCTGTCGAACAATGATAAACGCCTCAAGCAAATGATCAACGCTTTTGTATTTCTTCAAGCGCCCCACCATGCCGATCAACGGCGTAGGGCTTTTAGGGATTCCGAGTTGTCTGAACGACTCATGAGCTACGCCGTAATGAATAAGATGCGTTCGCTCTTCCGGGAAGCCGAGGTGCAGCATTTCCTTGTGAGTGCTCGGTGATCCGACTATGAATCGAATCCGCTTGTAAATGGGGAGAGCCGCATGTTCCGCTGCGTACACATACGAAGCAAGGGGGAAGGGTGCTTCAAGGAAGATACTTCTGCCGAAGAGATGGTGTGTCACCCCGAGGAGGGGCTCTTTTACATAGAGGGGAGTGTAGAAGGGAATTTTGTTCATATCATCCACGATCAGATCGAACTTCCGCGGCCTGAATGTGGAGAAATATTTTCTTGGAACAAGATAATTGAACAGCCATCGTCCGCCTTCGCGGATCACATGGATACCGTTCATTTCCTCGGAAGGAGGGGCGCCGTCAAATGCGGAACAAAAAAGCGTAACCTCATGCCCCATCTTTGCGATGCGCTCGAAGACCTCGTGTAAATGAACTTCGGCTCCCCCCGCGAGAGGGTTTTTAATATCCTGCCAATTGAAGATTAAGATTCGCATAGTGAGTGGCGTTCTTTGTGGGACTCGAGGAGCTGCTGAAATTATGAATTAGGAATCATGAAAGGTGAGGACCGTTGAATTCTATTTCTTAATTCACAATTCCTATTTCATAATTTCTTTCCGACCAACCCAAACGACAACGAAGTATTGATCGCGATCGGTGTGTCCCTGAGTGTCTCGCGCACGGAGCGTCGGGCGTTTGATAGCGGCCGGAAAATTGTCGGATACAATGGAAGTCTAAGCCCGACCTTCAATAGTGCCTCGCGCGTGGCGCGATAGAAGAGGCTCGGGTACATCCATTCACCATACGCATGAACGACGGTCAAACCGAGTCGCTCCATTTCTTCCCGCAGCTCACGAACGGAAAATTCCCGTTCCCACCCGGCAAACCATTTATCGATTGCGATAAGAAAATGTTTGATAATCGTATAAATGTGATAGCGCTGGGGTACATCGACGAGCAACAGGCCGCCTCTTTTAAGGATCCGAATATTCTCTTTCAAGAGCGCTTCTGCCTGCTGCGGCCGGAAATGTTCAAGAAGTCCCTGGTGGAACACGATGTCGAATGTCTCGTCGCGAAACGGCAGATAAAAGGTATCCCCGCCGAGGATGAGAACGGAGATTTTCTCTTCTTCCGCGAGCCGTTTCATAATCTTGAGCGAATTGATGGAGTAATCAAGCTGATATACCTGAGCCCCTCGACCCACGAGGGGAAAGCTGTCACGTCCTGTGCCGGCGCCTACCTCAAGAATTTTTTTCCCCTTCAAGTCAATCGTTTTGGAAAGATTGCGAACGATGCGATCCGAGTTCGAATAGACTTCACGGACTTCTTTTTTTTCATCCCAAAATGTTTCCCAGTTCGACCTGCGAGATTCTTTCATTCTTCAGTCTTCAATGAAAAAACGTAGGGACACAAGCAGTGTCCCTACAGTACTATAGATGATGAATCAATGGATCAATATTGCGTTATTTTTTTGCCTGGCGCGGCTGGCCCAACGGTATCTTTCTTGATCACGTCCTTCAACGCCATCTGACTCTGAATCTGCGCGATTCTTTCTTTTACCTGTTGATCGATGCCCGGCGTTGTTACCGAATAATTTGCGCTGATCTTATTGAGAATCTCGATCGCTTTATCGTATTCTTCACGCGCTTCATAGATCGCTAAGAGGACGGAGTAGGGATTGTACTGATTCAGTTGTTCACGCGGATTCGATTTAACAATGTCCTGTAATTTTGCAATGACTTCGTCGGAAAATTTGAGATACTTCTCCTTCGCACCGGCATAGTTATAGAAGTTCGATACGTCGTACAACAGGCGATAATCCATCGGCATAACGCTACGCGGAATTTTTGCTTCCATAGAATCCAACGCTTCGGTCGCTTTCGCAAAGTTGTGCGTCTGATTCAGATGATAGAGAGCAAGACGGAGGAATGCATTCCGGTAGTTCATTGTCAACCGCGTCACATTCTCGTCGTAGTAGACCGTGCTATCGTTCAAGCCGCGGTATTTGTAGCCCCGACGGAACGTCTTCGAATGCCCGTAAGGAGAATTGAAGAGATTCGCCGAGAGAATCGAATCGACGATCATTCCTTCATCGCTTTGTGTGTGTATCGGCACGAGCTTCATCGCCAGTCCGTCCATTCTGAAATACCGCTCCAGGCCGATCTTGCTGTCGGGCGTCGAGGTAACGGCAAAATATATCGGACGTTGCCATCGATTTGTGGAGATAATATCCCACGCCATGATGTCCTGGACACGGATTGCTTTGACTGAGCCAAACGTCATTGTATTCGGGAAGGTGAATCGAATTTGTCCCGACCGAACGACGGATGTGTCGATGAGGGAACCTTGCTGGGTCGCATCTCCGGTAGCGTTGTATTGATTGATGATGCTTTGCGGAACGTCCAACTTCATTTGCCGCGGTTCCCATTGCATGGGCTGCAATTCTTCGATCTGGGCGTCCGAGATACTTATGGGCACCTTCTTTGCCCCGTGCGGAGTCTCATCCTTCAATTGGTGAACATACCAAGGAGTGTTCACCAAGCTGAGGTTCACGATTCGAATATCGCGACGCACGCTTTCTACATCCTGCAGATACCAAAGGGGGAATGTATCATTGTCGCCATTCGTGAACAGAATCGCATCGGGTTCGCACGACTGAAGCAGATTATAGGAATAATCCCATGCAACATAATCACCCGTGCGGTCGGCGTCTTTGTAATTTGTCCGCAGCATGTTTCCCGGGACGAAGGCTGTGCTGAAGAGAAGCACACCGCCCGCGGCATATACTTGAGCCTGCCGGCTCTTTAGTTTCTCCCTCAAGAGTTCAACCTGGCCGAGTACGCCCATGCCGATCCAAATGGAGAATACATAAAACGACCCGACATAGAAATAGTCACGCTCTCTCGGCTGAGGTTCCTGCATGTTGAAGTAGAGGGCAAGCATGAATCCCATAATCATGAAGAATGAGAGAAAGACGAACCACATTTTCCTGTCTTTCTTAAAATGGTAGTAACACCCGAACAATCCGAAAAGCAGCGGTATACCGTACAGTTGTTTCCAGTTCACACCGGCGTCCTGCCAATCACCTTCGATGCCGGCATATTGCCAGAGGAAGTACCGGAGAAACATATGATCGATCTGATATCGCCATAGAAAATCGCTATCGCTCGAATATTTTGTATAAATGTTTTGATGCTGCGGTTCGTTGCTGTAACGGCGCTTCATCAGAGGGGCGTCGCCGTACTGTTCCCGGTTGAGGTACGATTCCAACCGCGTCAACGTATTCGGATTGTTCTCGTTCATCGGCGGGTGAGCATTTGCGCGGATGAGAACAAGCGTATAGGTGGAATAACCCATCAGAATAAGTAGCCCCGACATGAGCGCGACGTTCATCAACTTCTTCATATGAATATGGGAGTAGTAGACGCCGTACAATGCGCCGCCAATGATTGCATACGGCATCAACCCAATGATGAAACTCTTGTATACCTGTCCATTGATTGTCACCGAACCGTCAAGCAATCCGGAAAGCCACTTGACGATACCAGGATAGACAATGCCGAAGATGATCACCGCCGCAACACCGAATTTGAGAAACGACGTGAGAGTAAATTCGTACCGGCGGAAATAAAAAATCATCATGAAGGGAAAAATAACGAGCAGCGAGAGGAGGTGCACGCCGATCGACAATCCTATAAGATACGAGATCAGGAGAATATATTTTTCGTTTCCCGGCGCGTCGGCACGTTCATTCCAACGGAGAGATAAGTACGTAATCATGCTTACGAACAGCATGCTCATGCCGTACACTTCCGCTTCTTCCGCATTGAACCAGAACGTAGGACTGAATGTCAGCGAGAGCGCTCCAATGGCGGCCGCGCCATACAGTGCAAGTTTATCAATCAACGCCACTGGCTTTTCTTTCCACAAGAGAAAGAGTTTTACGATTGAGAGATACAAAAATGCGGCAGTGAATGCGCTCGCGAAAGGTGAAATGAGATGGATGCGCACCGCCGGGTCGTGTGCTGTGGGAAGCATCGAGAACACTTTTGCAAGGATCAAAAACAGCGGTGATCCTGGCGGATGCGGAACTTGCATCAGGTACGCTGCGGCAATGAATTCGCCGACATCCCAGAAGACTACCGTGTCGGAGAGCGTTTTGATGTAGACCACGAGCGAGATGAGAAAAATAAACCCGGCAATAATCCGATTAAGCTTTTTGTGCTCCATTACTTCCTCTTCAAACTAAATTGGCCGTGGAATAAAACAGGCTAAATATACTTTGAAAGCGTCTGAATTGCAATGTGTTTTTCCTGATGAAGAAACTCACGTCGTCAGGTTTTTGATCTCCCATAACGCAAGGCTTTTGTCTGCGTAGATGCCATTGCCATAAGTGCACTGTTCATTTATCATGGCGAGTGGAGCGGGAAAGTTGAAGGGCGCGATCTGCAGATTGAGCGGACGAAAACCACCCGTGACGATGTCCGCATTTTCACGTCGCGACGTGTACGTCGACGTTAACAAATATCGCGACGTGCTCCTCTTGATCCGAGAGAGCGCTCGCGTGATGTCGTTGAAAGAAAAGTGAGGCAAGCAATCCCGACACAGGATGAGGTCAACTGTCGGCAGGTCGTTCATAAGAAGATCCATCACGACAAACGATCGTTCGATTCTCCCGAACTTTTCCCGATTCGTGGCCACGAGTTCCCTCACAATGTCCGCGCCGACATAGCGTTCGACACCCAGCGAAACCTGATTCATCCAAAAGAAATCGCCGCACGGTATGTCGAGGAGCGAACGAATGCCGAGCTCTCTGAGCAGGGAGGGGAGCTTTTCTCGAATCACTGCTGTGTTAACGGTGTTCGATCCGGCGCCCGAGAGCGTTTCTTTGTCTCCCCACGCGTTCATTCTGTAAATCTTATTGAATATAATTTCGTGCGGCAGCCTGTTCAACATCACCGTGTTGCCCGCATAGTATGTCGCCTTAATAAAGCCGTATAACGCTGGAAGGCGTGATTTCAACCCTTGTCTAAAGTCTTTCACAGGTTCTCGAAGTTTCTTGGCGGCTTGTGTTGGTCTCTGTCACAGCAGCGACTCCGCGATTGCATCGCACACTAGAAATCCTTTTCGCGTTAGCGTGATGTGGCGGTCTTTGATGCGCAGAAGATCGTCGTCAGAAAAGCTTTTCAATTTCTCTCCGTGTGTCGTCAGCATGTCGACGCCGTACAACTGTTGCAGCATCGCGACATTGAGCTCGCCGGTCCGCAGGCCAAGAAAAATAGCTTCACTGAACATCTTTTCTTTATCAACGACTTCAGATCCTGCAACAGGGAATTCAGCTTTCCCAATCGACTCGCAATACTGGGCGATGCTGCGCACATTCCACCAACGGCTTCCTTTTGTCGGACCTTCCTTCCAAAATGAGTGGGCCGACGGTCCGAAGCTGAGATAGTTGGAGTGGTTCCAATAATTCTTGTTATGATGGCATTCGTATCCGGGTTTGGCATAGTTGGAAATTTCGTATTGCTGATATCCATGTTCAGCCATCATTCCGATAGTCGATTCGTAGATCTCTGCATCGAGGTTTTCCGGCAATGGGGAAACCGTTTTATTTTGCACCATCATGAACAGCGGCGTGTACTCCTCCACAATCAGGCTGTATGCAGAAATGTGCTTCGGCTGCAACGCGATTGCACGCCGGAGATTCTCGTTCCATCGTTCAAGCGTTTGGTTCGGCAAAGAGAAAATCAAATCGACGCTGATGTTCTCGAAACCAGCACGGTACGCGTCTTCAACGCATTGGACCGCTTCCTCTGAGGTGTGAATTCTGCTTAAGAAAGCCAGCTCATGAGGATGGAACGATTGGATGCCAATACTCAGCCGGTTCACGCCCAGCGATCGGTATCCGCGCAGTTTTTCGATATCGACAGTACCGGGGTTGGTCTCAACGGTAATCTCTGCGTCGGAACGGATCTGATAGTTCGAATGGAGTGCCGTGAGGATCCTTCCCATTGTAGACGGGGGAAGGAGCGACGGTGTTCCGCCGCCAAAGAAAATTGTATCAATAGCATCGCTTTGAGAAAAGCGCTCTGCATACATCCGGATCTCTTTTTCGAGCGCCGCAAGAAAATGCTCCATCGAATTCATATTCTCAATGGAATAGAAATCGCAATAGATGCATTTCTTTTCGCAATACGGTATATGAATGTAAAGGCTTGCCATAGGTATTATCAATTATCGGGAATCCGTACGTTGGGTACGAATATACGTCGGGGGCGCATACGTTGGGGACGCATACGTTGGGGACGCATACGTTGGGGACGCATATATGCGTCCCCTCCGCGTCCCCAATCGCGTCAATCCATCGACGGAGGTTTGCGTCCCCTTCGTCCTCGTTATCGTATCAACCTTCCGACACGTGACCAACGAATCGCGGAAATTTTTTCCCAAATACTGGTGATGGGAACAGAAGAATCCCACGACCAGTAGACAAACATCGCTTTGCCGACGATGTTTTCTTTCGGAACAAATCCCCAGAACCTGCTGTCTAGACTGTTGTCACGATTGTCTCCCATCATGAAGAGATAGTCCCGTTCGACTGTGTACGTGTCTGCATGGGCGTCATCGATCTGCACGCCATCGCCCGCAATCTCAACACGATGATCTTCCCGCTCAATGAAGGTGCGCCATTGTTCGATTGCGCCGTTGGTGAGATCGAGGATCATTCCTTTATATGGGACAATGATCGGTCCATAGTAATCCGGGTTGAACGAACTTCCTTTGGGAAATATTCCCGCGGTGGATTCTCGCGGAAGAAAATCGCTCGGCCGGGCATACCGGTCTTGAGCCGGTAAGAGGAATTCTCTTCCATTGACAAATACAATCTTGTTTTGAATAAGGAGCGTATCTCCGCCGATGGCGACGCATCGCTTAATATAGTTGACGGTGCGCTGGGGTTTTCTTTCATCCCGGTCGCCCGGATACTCGAAGACGATCACATCACCTCGATGTGGCTGAGTCAATCCCGGAAGCCGGAAGTGGGGAATCTCGATACTTGTCAACGGGAACGCCTTCGGTGTTTCTGCGCCGTAGATGAACTTATTGACAAAAAGAAAATCGCCTATGTGGAGGGTATTCTCCATCGACGCGCTGGGAATGCGGAACGCTTCGACGACAAATGTCTTCAGAAAAAATGCGACGAGCAGCGTGACTGCGATTGTCAGAACATACTCGCCTCGCCGCCGCGAAGGGGCCGTTTTCTCCTCATCGTTATCGTTGACCACTTCGCTGGGGACTTCCACGTTTCTCACCGAAACAGTTTAGCGGATCAATGTTCCGAGACGTCCTAGCCGGACAGACGGGATCTTCTGAAAAATATTGAAGATCGAAATATCGGAATCCCATGACCAGTAGACGATCATCGGTGTGCCCACGATGTTATCTTCCGGAATGAAGCCCCAGAATCTGCCGTCGAGGCTGTTGTCGCGATTGTCTCCCATCCCGAATAAATAATTTCTCTGAACAACGTACGTCGCGCTTGGTTTTCCATCAATGAAGATTTTTCCACCGTCGTCCAGTGCCGCGGTGTGCCCCTCGCGGAGAATAAATGTTTCCCACATTTTGAAAGTTGCAGGGGAAAGCTCAATTCTCATGCCTTTTTTGGGAATGACAATCGGTCCGTAGTTGTCTTCGTTGAATGGAGATGTCGGTGGGAAAATCCTTTCGTCCGAGTATTCGGGGGGAAGGATGCGCGACGAATTGAATTTCATGTTGCGGGGGATCGGCGCACGCTGTCCGTTCACGTAGACGACGCGATTAACAACCTGCAGTGTGTCTCCGGCGATCGCCATGCAGCGCTTTAAATAGTAGGTGAACGCTTCCGGGTGGACTTCCTCACGATAACCGGGAAACTCGAACACGATCACATCGCCGCGATGTACGGATTTAAACGCCGGCAGCCGAAACCAGGGTAAACGAACATCGGTGAAAGGAATGTTGCGCGGAGAACAACCGCCGTAAATGAACTTGTTCACCATCAGGAAATCTCCCGTCATGACCTCGTTTTCCATCGATCCTGTCGGAACCATGAACGAGGCGATGACGAAATTATTCAGCAGCAAAAAACCGACGATGACGATTGCTGCTTCGCGAAAGAAATCCTTCACTTTTTGTGCGAAAGGAACTGGTGCGTCTGATTTTTTTTCTTCTTGTGCCATAGGTAAAAGTAGTAGGTTAAGAAATCGTTTTACTGCTACTGATCACTGATGTTACGCAGAGTTTAAAAGCTTTGCCACCAAGGCACTAAAACACAAAAACTTTTTAAAGAGATCTTCATTTTGTTAGGTCCATTAATAACAAGAGTTGTTTTTCTTAGTGACTTTGTGACTTCGTGGCAATAATATTGGCGTTTTGCGTAACATGAGTGATCACTGTTTACTGCATACTGATATTAGTCCGTCATTGACAAAACCGCGAGAAACGCTTCCTGCGGAAGTTCGACTCTGCCGACCTGTTTCATACGCTTCTTGCCTTCTTTTTGTTTCTCGAGGAGCTTTCTCTTGCGCGTGATATCTCCGCCGTAACATTTTGCCAGAACATTTTTTCTCATAGCGGCCACCGTCGTACGGGCGATCACCTTGCTGCCAATGGCCGCTTGAATGACGACTTCAAACATTTGACGCGGGATGAGCTCTTTGAGTTTGCTGCACAACTTTTTTCCCATGTCGTACGCTTTATCGCGATGCACGATCGTCGATAGCGCATCGACCGGCTCAGTATTCAGGAGAATATCCAGTTTCACGAGATTCGACTCGCGATAATCGAGGTAGTCATAATCGAGCGAAGCGTAGCCGCGGGTGAGTGATTTCAGCTTGTCGTAGAAGTCAAAAATGATTTCTGAAAGGGGGAACTCGTACGAAATATCGGCGCGTGTCGGGTCAAGGTAGTTTGTGTTTTTGTAAATGCCGCGCCGGTCCATGCAGAGCTTCATGATGTTACCGATGTACTCCGTCGGTGTGATGATTTGCGCCTTGATGTACGGCTCCTCGACTTTTTCGATTCCGCCCACCGGCGGCATATCGGCAGGATTATCCACAGTAACAATTTCCTTGTTGGTCTTCGTCACGCGATACTCGACGTTCGGCACCGTCGTAATGAGATTCTGATTGTACTCCCGCTCGAGCCGTTCTTGAATAATCTCCATGTGGAGTAAGCCGAGAAATCCTGCGCGGAATCCGAATCCCAGGGCGGTGGACGACTCCGGTTGGAACACGAGCGATGCATCGTTCATCCGCAGTTTATCGAGCGAATCGCGCAGTTCTGCAAAGTCGTCGCTATTGGTCGGATACAATCCGCTGAACACCATCGGCTTCACTACCTTGTATCCCGGCAGAGGTTCGGCCGCTCCGTTCACCACTGTGGTCACGGTGTCGCCGACTTTTGTATCGTGAACGTCCTTGAGTCCCGCGATCAGGTAGCCGACGTCGCCGGCACTCAGAACGCCGGTGCGCTTTCGCTTCATCTCCAGAATCCCGACCTCTTCCGCCTCCGAGGTCTTTCCGTTGTAAAAGAATTTTATTTTATCTTTTTCTTTCAGCGTTCCCTCCAAAACACGAATATAGGCAATAGATCCGCGGTAGGAGTCGAACAACGAGTCAAAAATCAGGGCGCGCAAAGGCTGCGATGCGTCGCCTTTTGGCGGTGGAATACGATGAATCACCGCTTCAAGAATTTCTTCGATGCCGAGGTTCGTTTTCGCACTTGCCATGAGAATCTCTTCTTCCTCGCATCCGATCAGGTTGATGA
>JAGVPT010000271.1 GCA_020052095.1 Bacteroidota bacterium
CAGTTATTAAATTTCACAAGCATTTTATCTGAGACAGAAGTAATGTAGCGACCAAAATAGAAAATGCTCATGTCATCTTTTCTCAATTTGATTGATCATAGGTTTGACCTGACTTCTATTTGATTACACAAATAGGAATAGTTGAGATTCCTTTATGTGTGATACACTGGAAAAAGTAAACATCACTGCTCACTTGGGCATTCGAAAAAACCCTGTATTCTCCGGGAGGAAAATCGCCTTTCGAAATAATCTCAAGTTCTCTCCCGAGCAGATCCGAGTTCCACTCCCCCCTAGAGTTCAACCCATTGAGTCCAAAAAGCGGAGACCGGAAGAAGGGGGTCCTCGCATACACTTTCAGTAATTAACACCTTCACAAATCCAACCACCTAGCCATGAATCGGCCCTCATCTGAATTTGAGAGGGAAGATCATCAATTACTATCAGTGGAACTTCGTTATAGGGACATGGCCGCCACGGTTTGAGAAAAGGCACAGGAAGAAAATGAGTCGCCCCATCGCCCCCTTGTGATTGTACAGTGAAATGCTACTAATGTCAAGTAGAGGGTCGAAAAAGGTGGGATCGACAAAACTTCAAAAAGGCGTGCGAACGATCCGTTCTTGCAAAACCGGCCAAAATTAAGTACCATAGTTGAACACGCACAAGGGCACGTATGTTTATTTCTTTCGAAGGTTTGGACGGCTCCGGCAAAACTACGCAGGCGACACTTCTCGCGGACAAACTGCGCTCGCAAAACCACGTTGTGGAATTTTTCCGCGAACCAGGGGGGACGGAAATATCGGAGCGCATTCGCGAAATCCTCCTGGACAAAAAGCATCTCGGCATGAGCCAGATTACCGAGTTGTTTCTCTTTTCTGCTGCGCGTGCACAATTAGTCAGTCAAGTAATCAAACCTGCTCTGCTCGATTCGACGATTGTAATTTGCGACCGTTTTGTCGATTCGACTACAGCGTACCAGGGGTACGGAAGGGGTTTGCGGCTGGGGGCGGTAAAAACAATCAACACTGTGGCAACATACGGATTGCTCCCCGAGGTAACTTTTCTGATCGACGTACCAATCGACGAAATTATCGAGCGCCGACATAAAAGCGGCGTCGCGATTGACAGGATGGAAAGCGGCGGACGAGAGTTTTACGAGAAAGTCCGGCAGGGTTACCTTGAGCTTGCAAAAGAGGAACCAAAACGCGTTATGCTCTTGGACGGATCACGCCCGATTGACGTCGTGCAGGACGATATCTGGAAAGAAGTCTCAGCCCGTCTTCCCCGCAGAAAAGGCTGATGAAAAACCTTACCGATGATTCATTAGAAGCTATCTCAGAAACATGAAAATCCATCCTTCCCTACGGGTCTACGACCCATCGGGTCGTGGACGATGCGTTCGCTTCGCTCACTTTCTCAGGATGAGCAAAGAATCTGTTCACCCTGAGCAATCCTCGACGAGTCGAGTCGTCGACCGTGGGGAGTCGTCGACCGACGAAGTCGGGAGCGTCTGCTCCAGAGGCGCATGAGCCTTTGGCTCAGAAGGGCAACTGGCAAGGCATTTTTGAGATAGCTTCTATTGACAGGTTTATATCAATGAAATAGCATCGGCAGATGCAGTGCTATTTCATTCCCGCCATCAGCTTTTCAATATCCACAATGCTCTCCATCTTTACCGAAGAAGCATCGATCGATTTCCCCTTAGCGTCGACGGTCCGGAACGATGTATAGGTGCTCAAGTCGCCGACGTCGACAATCTTTCCGTTGCGCTGTATCTTTCCACTCGCATCGACAGATTCTTCCATGTCGATGCCGATGTCTGCCACGACTGGCGCGGTGCTGTTCGTAAATGTAAGCTTCACACCCTGGATGATGATGTCGTACATGTTCTTGGTATTGTCCGCCAATTGTTCGTACCTGGTCACATCCGATTTCTCAAACTCATCGGTCGAAATCGAGTAACAGATTCCAAGAAGCGCGACACAATTCAGTTTCCGGATGTACATTTTTTCGGGATCATCATTCCACCCCCCCGATTCAATCAGCACCGTGCTCGTCCCCCATTTCTGGATGTTGTCGCCGAATGCGCGGGGCTCGAAAGAATCGTCGTAGCGTGAAATATGGCCTTCGATGAAGGGCGAAAAGATGTCGACGAGTTTTGCGGCGACCTTTTTGGCGCGGACGCGTACGGCGTTTTCGCTCTTCGCATGGTCGTACGCGGGGGCAAGAAGTGCAATAGTGGCAGCGTTCCCTGAAGAGCCGACAGTGTAACGCGGTTCCTGGTCGTGAAGATTAAAGCCGAACTCCGGGGAATATGCGTCGCGTGTCTTCTTCAACAACTGCGCTTCGTTCGTTTGAAGCCGCAATGCATCTCTGTTGATGTCGATGCCGTGAGCACTTCGCCGCTGAAACCGTTCCGCCCCGTCCGGGTTCAGCATGGGGATGATCAGCACCGTTGTCTCCGAGAGGATTTTCTTCACCTCCGCCGAGGTCGTATGTTGACTGATGTAGGAGAGCATATCGAGAATACCCATGGTCGCCGTCGGCTCATCACCGTGCATTTGCGACCACATAAAGATCCTTTTTTTCCCGCTCCCCAGCTTCAACAAATTAATCGAACGCCCTTCCGAAGACTTGCCAATCTCTTCGATAGAGAGTATGTCTTTCATAGACGCCTGAAGCGAACTCACCACCTTCATCATTTCCGCATGTTTCATGCGTCGAGAAGTAATTTCTTTCACTCTGTAAGAATCGTATGAATCGTACAGCGTTTGCGTGAATGTCTTTTCCTGTGGATGGAGTGATAAGGTTCCCATGAGAAATATCGCAATAGATAATTGAAGTGTTCTTTTCATAGCATAAACCGCATCTGGTGGTTTAACAGAATGCTTCGACACGACAGAGGCTATTCGCCTTCAGCGAACAGCCTCTCCGTGCACAATGTACTACTATTTTTGAAAAAAAATATCCCGTCCGGCTACTTCAGAAGCATCATCCTGCGTGATTCCGAAAACGATCTTCCGTCATGAAGCTGCGCGACGACACGATAAAGGTACATCCCGCTTGCCGTTCTTGCGCCGAGATTGTTCGATGCATCCCAAACGACTGAGTGATATCCTGCCCCAATCTCTTCGTCCTGCAAAAGCGCCACTTCCCGGCCGAGCATATCATAGACTCCTATACGAACATGCCCCGCCACAGGCATGGAAAAGCCGATTGTCGTCGACGGGTTGAAGGGATTCGGATAGTTTTGATTCACGACGAAATCTCTCGGCTGAAATGAGTCGCGTCCGACGAGGAGGGAAACAGAAACGGAGACTGTATCCCGTCCTGGTGTCGTTGTTGCTCGAAGCGGCGTGCTGCTCGGAGGTGAGACCATGAATATCTCTTCATTCCCATTTTCGAAGAGGATCAAATTCCCCGCATAGTCGATCGTGAGGTCGGCGTTCGCACTAATGTTTCCGCCGGCACTCCCGGGGATGGTCCAAGGCTTAAATACCAGTGTCACCACGGGAAAAACTCCATCGACCGAACTGATTTCGTGAATTCCGATCGAAGCGATATCTGTACCATCTGCGCCGCGTACTGAAACATACAACGTGTCATCCGATGCACTGCTCGAATTGCTTCCCCCCTTTAAGGCGAGACCGATGGGATTTCCCGTTGTGAATGGAATTGACCATGTTGCGTCGACGCGATGCACGGGAAGCGTCCCGGAAATGTTATAGCGTTCGACTGCGATTCCGGGTCCGCCTACCGATCCCGCGCGTAATGCAGCAATAAGGTAACCTGCGTCGTCGACGATAACGTCGCGCACATAGTTTCCAAGAACCGCAACCGTATCAAGTTTTGTAGAAAGCGTGTCGCTCGTCCCGAGGTTTGCACGTACCACAACAGTGTCATCTGCGATGTAGAGCTTAAAACCCGCTCCTGTTCCCACCGTGGCGAGTCCACGAGGAGCTTTCAGTCCACGCGCAATTATTTTCGGCGCTGCTGAATCGTTGTCGACGCGATAAATATTTCCGCTTCCGTTTCCCGTGGCGTATATCCTCCCCTTCGAATCGAGTGTTGAATACCACGGCGATATCGCACCCCAATCAAACACACCTCCCGGATGCGTGATCCCCAATGTCGACGTCAGCATCGGGTCGCCATCGACGGTACCTGCGTACGAGGCATCGGCATTATACCGCAGTATCCCCGTGCGCAATCTGGTATTATTTAGAGGGTCAGAATTGGCTGCGTACACATACCCAAATCCTCGGCTCTTGGGGTCGCGCTGTGCATCAACGCCGCGCGTGAATATATTTTTGCCGCTGGCTGAGGTTGGAATGAATACAAAGTTCGTATAATTTGTCGATGAATACCGTGGCTGGGTCGCGGTAATCGAAACGTAATATTTCTTTCCTCCGATCGAGCCACTGCCATCCCATGTAACAGAATGCGCGCCGTGCTCTTGATTAGTCGCGCTGATTGTAAAGACAGTCGCCCCGTTGGAGGCATCGAGTATCTTAACGGAAACCGATGTCGCTGTGTCATTCAAAAGATATGAAATCATCGCGGCCGTTCCGTCTTTGAAGTTTCCGTCAAACGGTTTTCCATCAGGATTCGTCACCGTAATGCGCGACGCAAATACGTCGGCACTAGTGTGCGGCGAAAAGATCGCCATGCCCAACAGTCCGATGCAAACACAGTATAGTAATTTCATACAACCTCCGTACGTTGATAGGAATATGATTAAGTGATAAAAAGCTTTTTCGATTGTTGGAAGAGATGGCAGAAAAATATAGCGCATTTACTGGCAATGAGCAAGCACTGTAGTGTTGAACGCAGATTTTTTTGCCGCCTTGAGAAGTGATGCCATGACGCCCGCTATTTCAGAATTACATATCTTGGAATTGTTCCAGATTTAAGGGAGAAAGTCATGGCATCACTCGGTTTGAGGTCAATATGCACCACTATCCCCTCGCTCAATTGATTGATTTTAGAAGCAATTTTTCGTAATTTAGAGGAAAATCGGAGTGTGACGCGCGATCCGGGAGCAAAAGATTCAGGCTCGGGTGTCAGGTCTTCTCACTAATTAATGAAGGAGTGGTTGAGTGGAAGTATCTTTCAAGACGGTCACCGAATGCGACCAAGAAATTGCAATCAGCCTATCTCCCGAAGAGCTCGTTCCCCATTTTGAAGCCGCATACAAAAAGGTGGCGCCGACAGTAGAAATTAAAGGATTCCGAAAAGGAAAAGTGCCTCTTTCTCTTATCAAAAAATTCTACGGAGAGAGTGTCGAGGCCGATGCACTCGACGACATCGCCAATGAGTCATTTAAGAAGACAATCGAAGAGAAAAATATTCAGCCCATCGGCACGCCGACCATGGTCGACATGAAGTATAAACGGGGTGAACCGTTTTCATTTACAATAAAATACGAGGTTAAACCGTCTATTACTTTGAAAGAGTACAAGGGCATCCCGGTCGAGAAATATCTTCATCCGGCAAAGGAAGAGGAGCTGAATGCGGAAATTCAGCGTCTTCGGCATATCAATGCGACTTTTGAGGAAGCCTCCAAGGTCGAGGGATCTGAATATGTCGTCACAGCTGACATTCAGGATACCGACGAATCCGGAACTCCGATCATCGGGCAGAAGCGAGAAGGGATGCGCATCTATTTGAACGAGCCGTCAACCGAAACTGAAGTGAAAAACGCGCTTACGGGAGCAGAGGTTGGCGGCGTTTATAAAGCAAGCTTCGAGCACCTGCATGACGACCATACTCATAAGGTGCACATACTGCTGACGGCAAAGAAAATCGAGAAGATGATTCATCCGGAGTTCAATGATGAGTTGGTGAAAAAGATTACCAAAGAAAAATACTCTACCGCGCCGGATTTTCAGAAAGAACTTTCTGCCGACATCGAGCGTTATTGGAATGAACGGACCGAGAAGCGGTTAGTGGATGATATCACGAACGAAATCGTTCGCCGTCACGAGTTCGGAGTCCCCGAAGCTCTCGTGAAGAGTCTGACCGACTCTTATATAGAAGAGTTAAAAAACCAGCAGAAAAACAAACAACTGCCGCGTGGATTCGACGATCAGAAGTATCGCGACGCAGTTCGACCATCCGCAATCTGGCAGGCAAAATGGATGCTGATTCGCGAGCAAATTCTCGCAAAGGAGAATATTACCATCAGCGATGCCGACGTAGAAACGATGGCCGAAGAAGAATCGAAACGTTTGAATATTGACAAAGAACGGCTTGTAAACTTCTACAAGACCTCCGAAGCGGCAACCGAAAGAATTCTGAACGACAAATTGATCGCGTTTTTGAAAGCCTCCTCCGTCATAAAAGAAGTGGTCACGGACGATACGAGCAAGTTGTTGTCGTAGCGCCTCACGTACTTATAACAAAGAAAGGATTTTTTGACGATGATTCATTCCAAGAAACCGTACGACCTCTACAACCAACTCGTTCCCATGGTCGTCGAGCAGACAAGCCGCGGCGAGCGTGCGTTCGACATTTTTTCCCGGTTGCTCAAAGAGAGGATCATCTTTGTCGGCACGGCGATCGATGATGTGGTTGCAAGCCTCATTATTGCCCAGCTGATTTTCCTGGAGGCAGAAGACCCGGAAAAAGACATCCATCTCTATATCAACAGCCCGGGGGGGAGCGTTACCGCCGGCCTTGCAATTTACGACACAATGCAATACATTCGTCCCGACGTCTCGACAATGTGCGTGGGGATGGCGGCAAGCATGGGTGCCGTGCTTCTCCTCGCCGGTACCAAAGGAAAGCGGAAAGCTCTTCCTAACTCGCGCATCATGATCCACCAGCCGTGGGGCGGGGTACAGGGAACCGCATCGGACATCAGCATTCAGGCCGAAGAAATCCTGAAAACGAAAACGCGCTTGAATGAAATTATTGCGTTCCATTCAGGCAAGACCGCCGACGAAGTTGGCCATGATACCGATAGGGACAAATACCTGTCTGCCGAGGACGCCAAGACGTACGGACTCATCGACGTCGTCCTGACGAAGCGTGCCGTCGAACCAAAAAAAGAAAAATAATCCACCCATCGTCATTCGGAAAAGATCTCCATGAGTCAAAAACAAAAAAGCGACGACAAGATCCGATGTTCATTCTGCGGGCGCGGCCCTGAAGAAGTTTCCAGCATCATTGCTGGACCGAATGTCTACATCTGTGACCATTGCGTATCGAGCTCTGTCGACATTATACGCAGCAACATGGCCGCGTCTCCGAAGAAGAAAGGGAAAGCCAAGCCGGGATTGACGCCGGTGCAATTGAAGGAGGCGCTCGACCAGTACGTGATCGGTCAGGAGCAGGCGAAGAAAACGCTCTCCGTTGCAGTCTACAATCACTATAAGCGTATCGATTCGAAAGATCATCTTCAGACGTTCGACGACGTTGAAATTGAAAAGAGCAACATTCTTCTCCTCGGTCCAACCGGAACGGGGAAAACCCTGCTCGCACAAACACTCGCAAGAATCCTGGATGTGCCATTTGCTATCGCAGATGCGACAACGCTCACCGAGGCTGGATACGTCGGCGATGACGTCGAGACAATTCTCGTCTATCTTTTACAGAACGCGGAATACAATGTTGAACGAGCCGAACGCGGCATCGTCTATATCGATGAGATCGATAAAATCTCCCGCAAAAGCGACAGCGCTTCGATCACCCGCGATGTTTCGGGCGAAGGCGTGCAACAAGCCCTTCTAAAAATACTGGAAGGAACACTCGCCGGCGTTCCCCCAAAAGGCGGGCGCAAACACCCGGAGCAGAGCCTCATCAACGTGAACACGAAGAACATTCTCTTCATATGCGGCGGTGCGTTCGAAGGACTGGACAAGATTATTGCAAAGCGCGTCAGCCAGAATCCGATGGGATTCGGCGCTGATATTCGCGGCAAGAAAGATTACCACACGGACGAGTACCTGAAGCAAGTCGAGCCGGATGATTTGCTGAAGTACGGGCTCATTCCAGAATTCATAGGCAGGCTGCCGGTGATCTCGACACTTCATTCGCTCCCCGAAGAAGCGTTAATGAGTATTTTGGTAGAGCCAAAGAACGCTTTGGTGAAGCAATTTCAGAAACTTTTCAAGCTCGAGGGTGTGGAATTGGAATTCGAAGAAGGGGCGCTCAGGGCGGTTGTGCAAAAAGGAATGGCACGCGGAACCGGGGCTCGCGCTCTGCGCGCGGTGATTGAGGAAACGATGGTCGACATCATGTACCACCTCCCATCGCGACCGAACATCACGAAGTGCATCATCACCAAGGATACAATCGCAAAAAAGAAAGAGCCGATGTATCTCTACGAAGAGCGAAAATCAGCATAGTATTGCCACGGAAGTGCAACAAAAAAGCCAACTGAGAATTCACGTTGGCTTTTTTGTTTGTATTGTGTCGCATCAAAATATCAATTCACTCCGCACATCCCTCCTGAACAGCCGCAGCTCCCCGATTCGCACGTTTGCTCTGAGGAGAGCTCGCGGCCCCTACTTCCTGTGACTGACGCTCCAGGTATCGAAACCAGACGTTTGTAGCCCTTTGAGCCGCATGACGGACACACAACATCTTCTGCTATTTCGCGCACTTTGTGATAGACATCGTACGTTGTCTTACATTCTTCGCACCGATAATCAAAAACTGGCATTGGTAATTCCTTTCATCTTCTCGCCGTTACGCATAGATTGAAAACTTTGCCACGAAGGCTCTAAGACTCAAAGAATCTATGAAGAAGCTTTTATTGAGTGAGTTGTTGAAAAGAATTTCATGTTTTTTCTTAGCGTCTTGGTGACTTGGGAGCTATCTTTAAAAGTTGTGTAAATAAAAAAGCGCATCCGTATCTTAGGATACCAAAAACGGATAGGAGTTTCCTATCAAACCTAAGGAGGATACG
>JAGVPT010000024.1 GCA_020052095.1 Bacteroidota bacterium
ATCGGCGGGGGGTGGCGCCGTCATGGACCATACCGTTCACGTAATCGATTTGGTACGCTGGTTCACAGGGGTGGAACCGATTGAGGTTTATGCAGAATTAGGTCATTTGTTCAACAAGAAACTCGAAGTGGATGATGCAGGCATTCTTTCGGTACGATTTTCGAACAATATGTTTCTGACACTCGATGCAAGTTGGTCAAGACCGAAATCTTATCCTACATGGGGGGATGTTACAATGGAGATTGTTGGAACGGAGGGGTTGATTTCAATGGATGTTTTTAACCAGACACTTCGTGTATTCTCCAACAGGTCGCCTGTTGCTTCAAGGGAATATTGGGGCGATAGCACTGACGATTTGCTGATCGATGATTTTGTACACTCAATAATTGAAGATAGACCGGTTTCCATTACTGCGGAAGACGGGATTGCTGCGATGAGGGTTGCTTTGGCCGCATATGAGTCTGCAAGAAAGAAGGATGTGGTTATATTGCGAGGGTAGCGCACCTATAAGTCGTTGAAGAGATTCGAACGAGGGTTGACGATGGCAGGAAGATAACAGTACATTCTTACCGCGGCAAAAGCTTGACTTTCGAACTCCAATTGATTATTTTTGTACAGCTTTTGGTGAGACTCGAAACGAAATCTGTGCGATTCTTGTTAGAGTAGATGAACACCAATTTTTTTTTGGAATGAAATAAGACCTATTCGGTCGGGTATACCTTCGATGCTAAAGCTGTCAAAAAGAACGGAATATGGATTGATCGCGATACGGCACATTGCCGCCGAGCCGGTCAGAATCACGACTGCGAAGGAAATCGCAGATCGGTATAAGATTCCGTACGAATTGCTCGCAAAAGTATTGCAGAAACTGGCGAAGCGAGGCCTTATCGTCTCGCATCAGGGAGTCTACGGCGGCTATACGCTGGCAACAGGTGCGGGCGAACTTTCCATCTCGACGATCATTAAGGCGATAGAGGGGCAGCTCCCGGCAATCACACAATGCATCGCCGATAGTCCGGATAGTTGCTCTATTTATGATAATTGCACTATCAAAAATCCTCTGGGCAAGATTCAGTTGAACATTGAGCAAGTTTTTAAGACAATGAAGCTATCAGAGATGGTGTGACGATGAAGCTTCCGATATACATGGATTATAACGCAACGACGCCGACCGATCCCCAAGTGGTTGAGGCGATGATGCCGTTCTTCAACGAGCATTTTGGCAATGCCGCGAGCCGTCAGCATGCATTTGGCTGGATCGCAGAGGAGGCTGTCGAGAATGCGCGGAAGACAATTGCTAAGAGAATCAACGCAGAGGCGAAAGAGATTGTTTTCACGAGTGGAGCGACCGAGTCGAACAATCTTGCGCTCAAAGGTGTCGCTGAGGCGTACCGTAGCAAAGGAAATCATATCATCACCGGGGTGACAGAACACAAGTCGGTGCTCGATGTGTGCTCATCTCTGGAGCGAAACGGATTTCGCGTCAGCTATATTCCTGTTGATGAATACGGCGCCGTCAATCTGGAACAGATTCGTGACGCCATAACTGAAAATACGATTCTTGTCTCTGTAATGACGGCGAACAATGAAATCGGGACACTCGCACCGGTCGCGGAAATCGGCAGGCTCTGCTCTGAACGGGGAATTCTCTATCACACGGATGCAACGCAGTGCGTTGGGAAGATCCCGGTTGAAGTAGATTCGATGAACATCCATCTAATGTCAATGAGTGCGCATAAACTGTACGGTCCAAAAGGAATCGGTGCATTGTATGTGCGAAGCAAGAATCCGCGCGTCAAAGTTACAGAGCAGATTGGTGGGGGCGGGCATGAGAACGGGATGCGTTCTGGCACTCTCAACGTTCCGGCCATTATAGGGTTTGCCAAAGCCATCGAGATAGCAATTCAGAATATGTCTGGTGAGTCCGCCCGGGTTGCATCGCTCCGCGATACGCTGGAGCATCAGTTGCTCGCAATGGAGGGAACGCGCTGCAACGGACACCCGACGCAGCGTATGGCTAACAATATCAACATTACGTTTCCCAATGTCCCTGCAGATGATTTGATGATGGCACTGAAGAAGGATGTCGCAATTTCTTCCGGTTCTGCATGTTCATCGGCAGATGCGGCAGCGGGAAAAATATCTCATGTACTAAGAGCCATCGGAATAAACGATGAGGCCGGACGTTGTACTGTTCGGATCGGTATCGGAAGGTTTACGACCAAAGAAGAAATCGAGTATGCAGGAAAGAAGATTGTCGCGGCCGCGGGACGATTGCAGAAGACCTCACCGCGGCATCAGATCGAGAAAAATTCAAAACACCTTACAACTCCTATCACCACGCGCTAACTTTACGGCACGCTCTCAGTATGAATACATCAGCGACAATAATAAATAATCAGGTTGAATTTCTCCACTTTTTGAAGGCGAAATTCCCGCTGTACCATTTGTCCAACTTCTTCTTCCGGGATTTACATTACGGCATCATCGATTTCTACTCTCGAAGAAAACAAAAAATCAGCTACGGCGAGGCGGAACATGTTGCCCGAGTAGTGGCGCAACATTTTGAAAAGCAAAATATTTTCAAGAAGGTGAACCAGCAAGGATGGGTGTTGTTGTATCCGGAGTTCATCACGAAGAAGGCATCGTAACCGAGAGAATTCAAAACACATAGTACTCATCAACGAGGAGAGAAGAATATGTCTGATGTATTGACAGCGCAGGGACCACAACCGCAAACGGCGATTCCCGATGAAATTCAATTGACGGAAAAAGCCATTACGGAAATCAAGAACATAAAGGCAACGAATAATATCCCGGATACACACGGCTTACGTCTCGGGGTCAAAGGCGGCGGTTGCTCCGGGCTATCATACGTCCTTGCATTCGATGAGCTGGCAAAGGAAAAGGACCACGTTCTCGATCTAAAGGGCGTAAAAGTATTCGTCGATCAGAAAAGCATGTTCTACCTTTCGGGAACCGTGCTCGATTTCTCGGACGGCCTCAACGGACGCGGCTTCGTATTCAACAATCCACAGGCCTCAAAAACGTGCGGCTGCGGCAGTTCATTCGGAGTGTAATTCACCATAGACAGGAATTGGTATGCAAGAATCAATGGACACTCTGGTCAACAGAGAATACAAATACGGCTTTGTCACGGATATCGAAGCGGATTCTATCCCAAAGGGGCTGAATGAGGACATTATCCGGCTGATTTCCCGGAAAAAGAATGAGCCGGAATTTATGTTGGAATGGCGCTTAAAGGCGTTCCGTTATTGGTTGACGCTCAAAGATGAGCCGCACTGGCAGAACTTTTCATATCCACCCATCGATTATCAGAATATGATCTATTATTCTGCACCGAAGAAAAAACCTTCAGTGAACAGCCTTGATGAAGTCGACAAAGAGATTCTCGCGACATATGAGAAGCTCGGAATTTCGATCACCGAGCAGAAACGAATGAGCGGCGTTGCGGTAGACGCAATCTTTGACAGCGTTTCGGTCGCAACGACATTTCAGGCGAAGCTCGGCGAGCTTGGAATCATTTTCTGTTCCTTTTCCGAAGCAGTGCTTAAACATCCTGACCTTGTTAAGAAATATTTAGGCTCGGTTGTGCCGCCTACGGATAATTTTTTCGCTGCGCTTAATTCGGCGGTATTCAGCGACGGTTCGTTCTGCTTCATTCCGAAGGGCGTGCGTTGTCCGATGGAGCTTTCGACGTACTTCCGCATTAATACTGCGGAAACTGGCCAGTTCGAGCGCACCCTCATCGTCGCCGAGGAGGGGGCGCACGTCAGCTACCTGGAAGGCTGCACGGCGCCGATCCGGGACACAAATCAACTTCACGCTGCAGTTGTTGAGCTGGTCGCCCTGGACGATGCAGAGATCAAGTACTCAACAGTTCAAAACTGGTACGCAGGGGACAAGGAAGGCAAGGGGGGCATTTACAATTTTGTTACGAAGAGGGGCAAATGTCTCGGCAGAAATTCAAAAATATCATGGACTCAGGTCGAAACAGGCTCCGCTATCACTTGGAAATATCCCAGCGTAATCCTCCAGGGAGATAATTCTGTCGGAGAGTTTTACTCCGTCGCCGTGGTGAATAACCGGCAGGTTGCAGACACCGGAACGAAAATGACGCACATCGGAAAGAATACGAAAAGCACTATCATATCGAAAGGCATCTCCGCCGGATATGGGGGTAACACGTATCGCGGTTCGGTGAAAGTTCTTCCGAACGCGACAAACGCGCGCAATTATACGCAATGCGATTCGATGCTTATTGGAAATAAATGCAGCGCGAATACTTTCCCGTATATCGAAGTGCGGAATACATCGTCAAGCGTAGAGCACGAAGCGTCGACATCGAAGATCGGCGAAGATCAGCTCTTCTATTGCAAGCAGCGAGGTATTGACACTGAAAACGCGATTTCAATGATCGTCAATGGCTTTGCAAAAGAGGTTTTTAAAAATCTTCCGATGGAATTTGCGGTGGAAGCGCAGAAATTGCTCGGCGTGAGTCTTGAAGGAAGCGTTGGGTGACGATGAGCAATGAACAATGATCAATGAGCAATGAACAAGAAGCAATGACCTCGGACCTTGGACTCAGGACCAAGGACTACCGACCAAGAACCACGAACCAAGAACAACGAACTGAAAAGGAACAACAGATGCTTGGAATAAAAAACCTGCATGCGAATGTAGCGGGAAAAGAAATATTAAAGGGAATAAATTTATCAGTGAACGCGGGCGAGGTGCATGCTGTGATGGGACCAAATGGATCTGGCAAGAGTACGCTCGCACAGGTACTTGCGGGCCATCCTTCGTACGAGGTCACCGAAGGGGGAGTGCTGTATGACGGAAAGGATCTTCTGGATATGGCTCCTGAGGAACGGGCGCAGGAAGGGGTGTTTCTTGCCTTCCAGTATCCGGTGGAAATTCCGGGTGTCAGCAACAGTTATTTTCTCAAGGCCGGTCTCAATGAAATACGAAAACACAGGGGACTTGAGCCGCTCGATGCGATGCAATTTTTGAAAATCCTCAAGGAAAAAATGAAACTTGTCGAAATGGATCCGAGTTTCATCAATCGTCCTGTGAACGAGGGATTCTCCGGCGGCGAGAAGAAGCGGAACGAGATTCTGCAAATGGCAGTGCTTGAACCAAAGCTCGCAATCCTTGACGAAACGGATTCAGGATTGGACATTGATGCGCTGAAGGTTGTCGCGAACGGCGTGAACAAACTTAAGACCCGGGACAATGCCGTCATCGTCGTCACTCACTACCAGCGGTTATTGAATTACATCGTGCCGGATTTTGTCCATGTGTTGGTCAATGGACGCATAGTAAAATCTGGAGGCAAGGAGCTTGCTCTCGAACTTGAAGCGATCGGATACGATACCGTAAAAGAAGGAGCAGAATCAGTGGCACGTTGAACCCTAAAAGGACACCCGAAGAATGATGCAGTCATCAAGAGAAATAGAGAATTATTTTACGGACTTTCACGCGTTTGAGAACAATGGCGCCGCCCAGGCGCCGGCATGGCTTAAGGAATTGCGGGCCGGTGCGATCGGGAAATTTAGAGAGTTGGGCTTCCCCACGACTAAGCAAGAAGATTGGCGATTCACAAACATTTTGCCGCTGACTAAAGTATCTTTTCGCCATGCTTTGAAAAAAGACCTGCCGGAAGTTCGCCCTACCGATATCGGGAAGTTTATCATAGGCGGAGCTTCGGCAAGTCTTCTCGTTTTCGTAAACGGCTATATCAGCAACACGCTCTCGAATCTCTCCTCACTCCCGAAAGAAGTAGTCGCGGGGAGTCTGGCTGAGTCAGTGGGAGGATATGGGGATCAGATACGACATCATCTGAGCCGACATCTTCCCCTTCAGAGCCATCCATTTGCCGCTTTGAATACGGCATTTATTCACGATGGCGCATTCATTTATATTCCGGATGGCTGCAAGGTCGTATCTCCGATTCAATTGATGTTCATCTCCGTTCCGACGAGGGAAGAAAGTGCCGTTTCCTATCCGCGAAATTTGATCATCGTTGGAGAAAAGGCGTCGGCCACCTTTGTTGAAAGCTATATTGCGCTTTCGGATGACGTTTATTTTTCGAACAGCGTCACGGAGATGTTTGTCGAAAAAGAATCGGCGGTCGACTTTGTGAAAATTCAGCATGAGAGTGAGAAGGCATATCATGTCGGTACGATGCAGGTCGAGCAGGCGGGGCATAGCAGGTTTACAGCATTCAGCCTTGCGCTTGGCGCTTCCATCGCGCGCAACGATATCAATATAGCGATCAACGGAGAGCATTGCGAAACGATGCTTGACGGTCTCTACATCACTGCAAACGACCAACTCATCGACCATCACACGTTCATCGACCACACACAACCGAATTGCTCAAGCCGTGAAATCTTCAAGGGAATTGTCGCCGGCAAGTCGCGGTCGGTATTCAATGGGAAGATCTTCGTGAGAAAAGAAGCGCAGAAGACGGATTCAAAACAGACGAACAAAAACCTGCTTCTTTCCGACAAAGCAATTGTTGACACAAAACCCCAGCTCGAGATTTTTGCGGATGATGTGAAGTGCACACATGGCGCAACCGTCGGCAGCCTTGATGCGGCGTCGCTCTTTTATGTGAAGAGCCGCGGCATCAACGAAGAAGCGGCGCGTGCGTTGTTGACGGTAGGTTTTGCGAGCGAAGTCACTAATTATATCAACGACGAGCCAGTTCGCAGGCATGTCGACGCGCTGATCATTAAGCGGCTTCAAGAGAGAGTTGTGAATACGGCGTTACCGGAAATTGTTCACTCCGAACCCAAAATGATATGAGACCATCTTCAGAAATAATCACGAAAGAGGTTGAGCGGACAATTCGCACGCCGCTCAACATCGCGCGAATCAGGGAAGATTTCCCGATACTTGCTCAGCGGGTTCACGGTAAGCCGCTTGTGTATCTGGACAACGCCGCTACGAGCCAGAAACCGCAAGCAGTGATCGATTCGCTCGCACGATATTATTCATCGCAGAATGCGAATATTCATCGAGGCGTTCACACGTTAAGCGAACTTGCCACCTATGAATACGAGAAGGCTCGAGGAAAAATAAAGCTCTTTCTGAACGCGTCGGATTCCCGAGAAATAATTTTTGTTCGAGGTGCGACCGAAGGCATCAATCTCGTAGCCCAGAGTTACGGAAAAAAGTTTATCAAAGCGGGGGACGAGATTATCATCTCCGCGATGGAACATCACTCAAATATCGTTCCGTGGCAATTGCTCTGCGAGCAGGTCGGCTCAGTTCTTCGCGTGATCCCGATGAATGACGACGGTGAGTTGCTGATGGATGAATACGATAAGTTGCTGAACAGCAAAACAAAATTTGTCTCTATCGTGTATTTGTCGAACTCACTCGGGACCATCAATCCCGTCAAGGACATCATCACACGTGCACATAAGCGCGGCATCCCGGTGCTTGTCGATGGGGCGCAGTCGACATCACATCTTTTGGTTGATGTACAGGACCTCGATTGTGATTTCTATGTTTTTTCCGGACATAAAGTATTCGGCCCGACCGGCATCGGCGCGTTGTATGGCAAGACGGCGCTGCTTGAATCGATGCCGCCGTATCAGGGGGGCGGGGACATGATCAGTTCCGTCACATTCGAGAAGACGACGTACAATGCGCTCCCCTATAAATTCGAAGCCGGAACTCCGAATATAGCGGGTGTGATTGCGCTCGGCGTCGCAATAGACTATGTCCGCGCAATCGGTATGGATGCCATCGCGGCGCACGAACGGGAGCTTGTGAACTATGCGACGGAAAGACTCTCTGCGACAGACGGAATTCGCATTATCGGCACCGCCAAAGAAAAAGCAAGCGTTGTCTCGTTCGTCATGGAGAATATTCACGCCCACGATATCGGAACGATTGTCGACCGGGAGGGAATCGCGATTCGCACCGGACACCACTGCACACAGCCGGTGATGAAGCGGTTCGGCATTCCGGCTACCGCGCGGGCATCATTTGCCTTCTACAACACGACACACGAAATTGATGAGCTCGTGAAAGCTCTCGTAAAAGTAAAGGAGATTTTTGGAGCATGAGCAGCGGTCTTAATGATTTATATCAACAATTGATTCTTGATCATAATAAGAGCCCTCGAAATTTTCGAAAAATCGAGAAGGCCACCCACAATGCGGAGGGATACAATCCGTTGTGCGGGGATCATTTCACAGTTTTTATCGAGATGGATGGGGACGTCATTAAGGACGTCAGCTTTCAGGGTTCGGGATGCGCAATTTCCAAAGCGTCGGCCTCCATGATGACAACGGCGGTGAAGGGAACAAAAAAAGAGGAAGCCGAAAAATTGTTTGAAAAGTTTCGCTCGGTTGTTACCAGGGATATCCACAAAGAAGTTGACGACCTTGAAGAACTCGGCTGCCTCGGCGCGCTTGCAGGCGTAGCGGAGTTTCCTGCCCGGATCAAATGCGCAAGCCTCGCATGGCACGCGCTCCACTCGGCGCTCAATTCCAATGGAGCCGTTGTTTCGACTGAAAATGCAAACGCACATTGAACGAAGGCGTAAAGAGAGTATGGAAAATACCGATTTCAACACATTCGAATTGTTAATTGTGAAAGATCAAATTATTCAGGCTCTGAAGACGTGCTTCGATCCAGAAATTCCGGTGAACATTTACGAATTGGGTCTGATTTACTCCGTGGACGTGGACAAAGCCGGCGCGGTTCAGATCAAGATGACGTTGACTTCACCCGCATGCCCTGCGGCACAGAGTCTCCCGCCGGAAGTGAAAGAAAAGGCCGAAGCCGTGAAAGGTGTGACATCGGCGGCGGTTGAAGTTGTCTGGGAGCCTCGCTGGGATCCCAGCATGATGAGCGAAGAAGCGAAACTTGCGCTGAATATGTATTAATGGTAACCACTCAGCCACAAAGGCACCAAGACACGAAGAACTCAGGAGTTTTGAATCTCACTTTCATTCTTTGTGCCTTTGAGTCTTGGTGGCTAAATAAGTGCCGGAGTTTTTCAAAAATTAGGCAGATAAATTTTCAATAATTCTCATTACATCAAACTAACAAGGAGAATCACTTATGGCTCACACGTTACCCGCACTTCCATATGCATTTGATGCGCTCGAACCCTACATCGATGCGAAGACGATGGAAATTCACCATGACAAGCATCATGCTACATACGTGACAAACCTGAACAACGCGTTAGCGAATAACCCGGAACTTCAGAACAAATCGGCTGAAGAATTGATTAAGTCACTCAACTCATTGCCGGAAGCAGTTCGCACGGCGGTGCGCAACAACGGCGGAGGTCACGTTAACCATACAATGTTCTGGCAGCAGTTGAAGGCCGGAGAGAAAGAACCGACGTCGGGAAATCTTATCACCGCGATTAACGGCGCTTTTGGAACAACTGCAGCGTTCAAGGAACAATTCAACAAGGCCGGACTTGGAAGATTTGGATCCGGATGGGCATGGCTTGTTGTTGGAAAAGATAAGAAGCTTGCGATTCTCTCAACCGCGAATCAGGATAATTCGCTCACCGATGGCATAACGCCGATCCTCGGCTGTGACGTGTGGGAGCACGCATATTATCTGAAGTACCAGAACCGCCGCGCAGATTATCTCGCCGCTTTTTGGAATGTCGTAAATTGGTCGGACGTTTCGGATCGGTTCGACACGGCGTCGCGTTAATTTGATGTAAATGATCGCAGTAGCCGAGGTGGCGTCACCTCGGCTACGCATTGGGTAAACCCATGACTTCATACTCGATCCGAAATCTGCCGCTGTTTCCGCTCGAAGTGGTTTTGTTTCCCGGCTCGCTTCTGCCGCTCCACATCTTCGAAGAACGTTACAAAACCCTTGTCAACGAATGTATTCAGCAGAATAAGGAATTCGGAATTAATTATGTCAACGCTGCCCGGATGAGTCCGGTGGGGTGCAGTGCGATCCTGAAGAAAGTTGTGAAAGAACACGGGGATGGAAGAAAAGACATTATCGTCGAAGGAAAGTCACGATACACCGTGAAACATCTTGTCGAAAGTACCGCGCCATACTTCGTCGCCAAGGTCTCCTACTTTAATGATAGAGAAGAAGAATTGGATGATATCTTGCGCCGGCATACTATTGAGTTATACAACCGTTTCGTCGAGGCGGCGTTTAAAGGAACGGTGCCCAAAGTGCCGGAGGGTTCACCAGAAATGGTGATATCGTTTGTTCTTGTCCAGAAGGCGGGACTAGAATTGAAGGAACGACAGGAATTGCTCACGTTGAAATCGGAAAACGAAAGGCTCACTCTGCTGAGCCGTCACTTCGAGTCAACCCTTCCTCTTGTCGCATCACAGGAAGAACATAAGCGGCTGGTGTTGAACGACGGTTATCTTTCTCCGACATAAAGCATTTCTTGACTTCGCAAGTCCATTTCTCTATTTTTGTAGCGGATGAAACAGGAATCGAAGATTACTGAGATCAAATCGATATTAAAATCTCAAACCGCGCCAGCGGAATCGCCGCTGCACTATTGGCAATATTGCGTAAACTGCGGAATCAAGTTAGACAGCCGTAAATGTAAATTGTGTTGCCCTAAATGTGGATTCTACCATTCATGCAGTGAACCATAAGATCTAACGGAAGGAGGAGAGCTTTTTGATGAACAAAAAAGGACAGAGGGCGACCAGAAAGCATCGCAAGCGCCAGCGAAAAATGAAAGAAAAGATGAGAGCTTTGATTGCGAACAAAAAAAAGCCGACGGCGTAAGTGAAGACCCTCTCCTGTGAGAGGGTTTTTCATTTATTGCTAATCGTTCCTCATTTCAATATATTTTGGCGGAATGAAGTCCTCACAACAATGAGCACGATGGAGATAGAACTTCAGCATACCACGTCTATTTTTCGCTGCGGAGGGAAAACGCTTGACTTCTCTGCCCGGACATACATCATGGGCGTGTTGAATGTGACGCCAGATTCGTTTTCTGACGGTGGAAAATACGCGACGCAGGAAAAGGCTGTGGAGCACGCGCTGCAGATGGAGGCTGAAGGCGCCGATATCATCGACGTCGGAGGCGAATCGACAAGACCTAAGGGGCCGTATGGTGAAGGTGCGGAGGAGGTTAGCATCGCCGAAGAAATTCGTCGGGTCATCCCCGTCATCAAAGAACTTTCAGCCCGCTCGGCCGTTGCAATTTCGATCGATACATACAAATCCGCGGTGGCGGAAGCTGCTTTAGACGCAGGTGCCGCTATCGTCAACGACATTAGTGGATTGAATTTCGATACTTCAATGGCGCATGTCGTCGCCTCCCACGGCGCGACACTAATCGCAATGCACATCAAGGGGACGCCGAGGACGATGCAGCAAAATCCAACGTACGAAGACGTTGTGAAGGAAGTGAAGCAAAGCTTGTTCCTGTCAATCGAGAAAGCGCGAGCAGCGGGTATTGAGCAGATTATGGTCGACCCGGGAATAGGTTTCGGGAAAAAACTCGGCCACAATCTTTTATTGATGAAGAACCTCCGGCAGTTCGTGGAGTTGGGTTGTCCGATTGCCATCGGTCCATCGAGGAAGGCATTTATCGGAATGCTCCTGGATCTTTCCGTTAACCAGCGGCTTGAAGGAACTGCCGCAGCCGTCGCAGCGTCTATTCTTGCAGGCGCGAACGTCGTGCGAGTTCACGATGTGAAAGAAATTAAGAGGGTGGCTCTCGTCACCGATGCCATTCTTAGAGCGTCAAAAACAAACCCGTAAAACAGAGTATGGAACTCTTTAAGATCGGTTTTCTTAGCTTTTCCCTGATCGACCTGTTCGACATTGCAGTGGTGTCGTTCATATTTTATCGGCTCTACATCGTTATGCGGGGAACGATTGCGGCGCAGATTTTCGTGGGCCTGGTTGTCATCATCGGATTCTCATTCCTTGCGCAAGCGATTAACCTTAAGGCAATGGGATGGCTTATGCGTACCCTGACCGATATCTGGGTGATCGCATTTGTGATTCTGTTCCAACCGGAGATACGCCGGTTGCTTTCGACAATCGCACGCAATAGGATAGTGAGGATGTTTCTCCGGATTGATGTCGACGAATCAATAGAAGAAATTTCGAGCGCTGTTGTTGATCTCGCGAAGAAGAAGCAGGGAGCGCTGATTATTATTGTGCGGGGAACGGGTTTGAAGGGTGTGAGCGAGTCGGGAATTTTGCTGCAGGCAAAAGTCAGCCGCGCGCTCCTCTTGTCAATTTTTAACCCAAAATCGCCGTTACATGACGGCGCGGTCATCGTCAACGACAGGACAATCGAAGCCGCACGCTGTACGCTTCCGTTGTCGGCTGCCACACGGATTGGAGATATCGTCCTCGGCATGCGTCACCGGGCCGCAATCGGCATATCAGAGCAGGCAGACGTCATCTCCGTGGTCGTGTCGGAAGAAACCGGGACGATTTCGATTGCGGTAGACGGCACGCTGATGCGCGGATTAAAATCGCAGGAACTCCGAAAGGAACTTCGCGAACGGCTCGTCCTTTCAATGGAGCGCTCGTGGAAAAACATCTGGCAAACTGTTCGCGACGAAGTATAGTTCCTTGAGATGAAGAGATAATGAAGAAAATTGCGGTTCTCATCCCGGCATACAACGCATCTGAGACAATCGGCGGTGTCATCTCCGGAGTGATGAAGCATGTGCCCGTTGAACGGATTATTGTCGTCGATGACGGATCTTCAGACCGGACTGCTCTTGTTGCCGAGAAGCTCGGCGCTCGAGTAGTCAAACACGTGGAGAATAGGGGGAAAGGGGCCGCGCTTCAGACCGGTTTTGACACTTGCCTTGAATTACCCATCGATGCGGTCATCACATTGGACGCCGACCTCCAGCACCCGCCTCAGTCGATCCCGGATTTTTTCAATGTCTATTCGTCTGGAGAGTTCGACGTCATTATCGGTAGCAGACTTCATAACAAGAAGGGAATGCCGTTCCACCGAATTCTCTCCAACATTATTACGACATTTCTGGTCAGTGCCCGAACGTCTTTGAAAATACCCGACAGTCAATCAGGTTATCGGTTGATCGATCGGACCGTGCTTGAAGCTGTGCGCCTACATTCCAACGGATTCGAAGCAGAAACCGAGTTCATTATAAAGGCTGCAGAGCACGGATTTCGGTTTGGATCAGTTCCGATCGATACGGTCTATGGAGGAGAGAAGAGTCATATGACGCCGTGGGCGACCACAAGGAATTTCGTCAAAATTTTATTTCAGGATTATTGAAAATGGTGATTGTTTGGGACGCTTTGATACAGAACGAAAAGAAATGATTTCAGTATTAGAGATGAAGGGTATTACCGACCCAAAGGTTCTCGCCGCGATGGCAAAGGTGGAGCGCCATCTATTTGTCGAGGCCCCGTTTGTCAATCGCGCCTACGAAGATAGTGCGTTGCCCATCGGACATGAGCAAACAATTTCACAACCCTATACCGTTGCATTCATGACTCAGGCATTGGCCCCGAAACCAGCAGACAGAATACTGGAGGTCGGGACCGGATCGGGCTATCAGGCGGTGATTCTTGCGACAATGGGGTGCGGAGTCTTTACGATCGAACGACATCTCGGCTTGCTGACCAGCGCTCGCAAAATGTTTGACGGATTGAAGCTTCGCATCGCCTCGAAAGGGGGCGATGGCACGATCGGTTGGAGCGAATTTGCACCGTTCGACGGCATCATTGTGACAGCAGGTGCGCCAGAGGTTCCGGAGTCTTTGAAGAAGCAGCTTGCAGTGGGTGGACGGCTCGTTATTCCGGTCGGTGATCGTGATGTGCAAAAGCTGGTGATCATGAAAAGAACGGAAGATTCGTATTTGGTTGAAGAAGTGTTTGGATTCAAATTTGTGCCGCTTGTTGGTAAGAATGGATGGAGCTGAGCTTACTTCCCACAATTCTTGTTATCGTTGGCCCCACGGCATCGGGGAAAACGTCACTCGCGTTGGACATTGCCCGCCGCATTCCGTCTGAAATTATTTCCGCCGATTCGCGGCAAGTCTATAAGTTTCTCACTATTGGAACTGCAAAGCCAACCGTCGATGAATTGAAGCAGGTTAAACATCATTTTATCGACGAGATTTTACCCGACCGGCATTTCAGCGCCGGGGAGTTCGGTGTTGAGGGGAGAAAGAGAATTCACGAAATTACGGACAAGGGAAGGCTCCCGATCGTGGCGGGCGGCACAGGATTGTATATCCGATCGCTGGTCGACGGATTGTTTTCAGGCCCAGGCAGAGAAGTTGAAATCCGCGAGGAATTAGAGGCGCGCATGGAATCCGAAGGAGCTGATATTCTTCTTGCAGAGCTCCGCCTGGTGGATCCCGAAGCTGCAGCCAGGATGCTTCCAACGAACGGGCGAAGAATAATTCGTGCGCTTGAGGTCTATTATGTTACAGGAAAACCGATTTCGCAACATCATGACGAGCATCAACGCGAACCATATTTCAACGCCGTCTTTGTGGGTCTGCAGTGGGGAAGGAATGTATTATACGAAAGAATAAATCTCCGGGTTGAAGCAATGCTCGCCGCAGGATTTCTTGATGAAGTGAGAGGGTTGCTTGCTCTGGGATATGACGACAGGCAAAAATCGCTGCAAACGGTTGGCTACAAGGAGGCATTTGCGTTTCTGCGCAACGAAATAGAGTACGATCGAATGGTGGAGTTGATGAAACAGAACACGCGCCGATTTGCAAAGCGACAGTTGACGTGGTTCAGGAAAGATAAACGCATCCGATGGTTCGAGGCAAGAGAGGCAGGCGAAATGCCAGGGATTGCAGAGAGGGTTTTGATTTTTCTCAAATAAATTCGTATCTTTTTGACAATCCTTGAGAAGGTCTTTTTAATTCGGGGCGTGGCTCAGCCCGGCTAGAGCGTGGCGGCATCGCCGCCAAGGTCGGGATGCAATTGAGGAATGGGGGAGGGACTTTGATACTGGCAAGAAATAGAACGTAATGAAATTTACTCGGGGCGTGGCTCAGCCCGGCTAGAGCGTGGCGCCTGCGGCGCCAAGGTCGGGATGCAGTTGAAAAACAGGGGATGGATTTTGATACCGGGAAACA
>JAGVPT010000084.1 GCA_020052095.1 Bacteroidota bacterium
ATCCGTTCAATCCATCCACGAGGATTCAATATAGTCTTGAGAAGGCAACTCAGGTTTCCCTCAAGGTCTACAATGTGCTTGGTGTTGAGATTGCGACGCTCGTAAACGACCGCCAGGAAGCCGGCAGCTACACAGTGCCGTTCTCCGCCATCGGCGGAAATACTTCGACGTTTGCAAGCGGTGTGTATTTCTACCGTTTGGAAGCTGGATCCTTCGTCTCGACGAAAAAGTTGCTCCTCATGAAGTAGTATCAAGAGGACGATAATTTTTTCCTCTTGTTAATTTCAGCGGCGAGGTTAAGACGACAAAGCAGTTTATCCAGTTGTTATAGAAAAAATGGAACCTATTTCAACAATAGCTTCCATAGCGAGTAAGCGCCTGCCCGCCTTGCTTTTTCCGGCAGGCGTTAGGCTCTGGTAGGGCGCCTACGCTATAAAAGTGCAATGTATTACATCATCTAACCAGGGCTGAATATTTTTACAGTCTATTTTGTGTCACACTTATCGGAGAAATAGTATGAAGAATAGAATTCGATTCTCTCAAGTTATATTTTTTGCCGCAGCAATCCTCACAGGCGGAATCATGACCGGCTGCTCGAAATCCAGCGATCCTGTCACGGCCCCTGCCGCCGTTCCTGTAAACTTGGCAGTGTCATTTTCAAAGTCGGGCACAGGAACGATGTTAATGAAAAATGTCGGATTGACTTCTATCGATTCGTTACGGATCGATAGCGCCGTCGTTGTCCTCCAACGCATCAAGTTCGAGTCTCATGTCGATAGCGTCACGCCGGACACCAGTGGCAAAGATTCAACTGAAAACGAATCTGAAGCTAATATCACGTTCAAGGGTCCCTTTGTAATTCATGTAAGGGATACTCTTTCGATCAATTTTGCGAACCAAACTCTACCGGCCGGCACCTATGATGGCATCAAGTTCAAGATTCACCGGTTCAAAACCTCGGAAAAGCACGAAGACAGTGATGAACACAACAATCGCCCCATGATGGTCGGTCTCGATTCTTCGCTTGCCGGCTCGAGCATTATCGTCTGGGGAGCAATCAAAAGAAACGGTGTATGGACACGGTTCACTTACAAATTCAACGGAGAGGTGGAGTTCAAAATCAAAGGAAACTTTGTTGTCAGCGAAGTGACGAGCACTGTAGGAATCGCCTTGAACTTCAACATGGGACTATGGTTCACAAATCCTGACGTCGGAGGATTGCTGGATCCCACGGATACATCAAATTCAAATTGGGAACTGTTCAAGCGGGCCATCTATCTCTCATTCGGCAAAGGCAAGGGCGGTCACGACGACAACGGCGATGGTTTCCCTGATCACTAGAACCTATTTCAACAATAGCCTGGAGATTGTATGACAATCCTTTTAGCTCTTGGAGTTTGGTCCTTGGTTGTAGCTTTAATGATAAGATTTTTCCAGTACGTCCACGACTGCGACGAGCAGATAAAGAACTTAACGGAGGACAAAAGAAGCCTATTTCGGCAAGGTAAGATAATATAGAGTGGGAGTGTTCGCGCTGCGAGTTGATAAATGAAACCATGTTAAATGAAACCAGCGATACCGGACAGTCTTCCGACCTCATTGAAACCCCGCTCTCAGGAGCGGGACATTTCAAATAAATAACTCACGTTACGCAAAACGTCAATATTATTGCCACGAAGTCACAAAGTCACTAAGAAAAACAACCTTTTTTATTGATGGACCTTACAAAACGAAGCTTTCCTTAAAAAGTCTTAGTGCCTTGGTGGCAAGGCTTTTAAAGTCTGCGTAACATCAGTAAATAACATCTTTCTCATTTTCACTAACTCAAATGGAGGTTTTATGAAAACCGATACAAAAAATCCGACAACTGTCTTAAGCAGAGCAACGCGCTTCCTCGGAGCGATGCTGACACTTGTTTTGATGCTGCATACCGCTGCCGTATCACAATCGACACCAGTAAACCTGGGGTCTGCCGCCAATTTCGTGGCTCTGGCAAAATCGGGAATCTCAACCACGGGAGTCACCAACATTACTGGAGATATTGGAGTCAGTCCTTCCGCTGCGACAGCCATAACTGGATTTGGATTAATAATGGATGCATCAAATACATTTTCGACGTCATCTTTAGTGACCGGCAAAATATATGCTGCCGACTATACTCCCCCAACACCAGCTAACATGACCACGGCCATAAACGACATGCAAACCGCGTACACCAACGCAGCCGGACGGACATTGCCTGATCATACTGAATTGGGCGCCGGAGATATTACTTCAATGACGCTTACTCCTGGTCTCTATAAATGGGGAACCGGGGTACTGGTATCTGCTGCTGGTGTCACTATCTCGGGCAGCGCAACTGATGTCTGGATCTTCCAGATAGCGCAAGATCTAACTTTGGCCAGTGGTGCCATCGTTACTCTAAGCGGCGGTGCACAGGCTGCCAACATCTTCTGGCAGGTTGCCGGCCAAGCTACCCTCGAATCGACGGCTGCCATGAAGGGTAACATATTGTGCCAAACAGCGATTGTGCTGAAGTCTGGCGCGACCCTGAACGGTAGAGCGCTGGCACAGACCGCAGTCACATTGATCGGCAATACCGTCGTCACTAAGCCGGTATTGGTGACCGCTGTCGCGAATGTTGTAGTGCCTCAGGAATTCGCGCTCTTCCAGAACTATCCAAATCCGTTCAATCCATCTACGAGGATTCAATATAGTCTTGAGAAGGCAACTCAGGTTTCCCTCAAGGTCTACAATTTGCTTGGTCACGAAGTTGCCACACTCGTAAATGGCCGCCAGCAAGCCGGAAGCTATACGGTACCGTTCTCCGCCATTGGCGGATCCGCCTCCGTCGGAAATACTTCGACGTTTGCAAGCGGCGTGTACTTCTACCGTTTGGAAGCCGGGTCCTTCGTTTCGACGAAGAAGTTGATCCTCATGAAGTAGTTCTTACTGACCGAAGTTACACAAAGCACCATTCTGCGTAACTTCGGTTATTGATAAAACATGTATCCGTATCAACGTGCAAATATATTCATTGTCCCGCGCTTAAGTATGAGGTGCGCAATTTCCAAAAACGATTGGGTTTTAATCCAAATCACTAGGTCTAAAAATTGCAAAGTAACACAACTGAGGCAATAAAGAAGCTTGTCAATTCGATTCGCTATCACACAACTTTCACAGAGAGTGTTATGAAACTCAATATCCGGTCGTTTCGATTTTCTGTTGCACTTGTTGCACTCATAGCATTGACGATCACACCATCGAGATCGCAAGTTAACATTAAACTTGGCGGCGGCATCGGTGTAACGAGTCCGGCTTCAGACTTCAGCGGCTCTACTCTTGAATACTATAACGGTTCCCGCTATGGACTCACCAGTGGTCCTAGCATTCATGGAAAGGCGAAGATCGGGTTGTCCGGATTGAATCTTGCCGGTGAAATTGATTACTCATCGTTAGCTAACGCTGGAAATTCTGAACCAGGACAGGGAAAAGTAGATATATCGCAAAAGATCCTGTCGCTGAAAGTGGGACCTGAATTTCATCTCAGCATACCCGCGTTACCCGTTACTCCGTACATCGGCGCTAACCTCGCATTGAATAGATTCAGCGGAGAGACGACGTTTCAAGGAGTTGCGAAAGTTCCGAGCGCAACGTACAGCGTGCAAGATGCAACGCGGCTTGGCGTAGGGTTCTCGGCAGGAACGGAAGTGAGCGTCGGTCCTTTCCTATCGCTCGACTTAAACATCTCGTACAACTTTATGAATGTCTCCGGCAAAGAATGGGTCGACGTCAATCCGGGAATAAACCAACGCATTGATTCCTATCTTTCTTTGAATGACGATCCTGATCCCCAGTACGCTGCGGGCGACGATAAACATTTCATTTCTAACGAGCGGAGTATTCATTCGATTCTGTTCACGGCAAGTATCTTGTTCGGTTTGTAGTACCGTTAAAGGATTGATTGACATGCAGAATTCTTAAGCGAAGAAATTGGTCGAAAGAATTACCAACGGATGCATCCGAATCGGTATCGGACAATCGTTGCGATACACTGCCATCGGCTACAAGGTTGATGGACAAATGAGATAACGCTATACAATGAAGCTAACAAATATATCAACCGACCTTAAGGAGTATCCATTTGAAACATTTTTATCGAACATATTTTTCTCTCGTCATTATTGCACTGTGTGTATTTTTCTCAGTTCAGACGTCCAACGCACAAGAGCGCAAGTTCGGACTCGGCGTGATCATCGGTGAACCGACAGGCATCAGCGCGAAGTTATGGACATCGAACAACAACGCATTCGCCTTTGGTCTCGGCTGGTCGATGGGAGGAGATCGGTTCGGCAGGTGGCATGACGGCTACTATAAAGGCGGAAGCCGTGTTCATATTCACATGGATTATCTCTGGCACGCGTTTGGCGTGATTCATTCGACCGAACGATTTCCATTATACTACGGTATCGGAGGACGCATTAACAGTGGCGCCGGATACAATAGTTCAGTCGCAGTTCGTGGTGTCTTCGGCATTGCATGGCTTCCGCGTGAAACGCCGATTGATATATTTCTGGAGCTCGTTCCGTCGCTCCAGCTTACATCATCAACAGGCTTTGGCATTGATGCTTCTCTTGGATCGAGATATTACTTTTGATGGTGGTGCCATCGGCGATCATTGTTCAACTCAAATACTATTAAAAGAAAAAAATGCAAACGTGCACTCAAGCAAGAATGGCAGGATTGAATATCTCACAGATATTCTTGACCGCTCTGATTTTCACGATTGTTTTGCTCTTCCCGTCGACTGCACCGGCAGTCAATGCGACGGTCCTTATTAGCTCCCGCGAATGGGTCAAATCGTCCTCCGGTGTCTTACTTGATCCGACCGACCCGCAAAACGAATACATGATATCTGATAACTTACGCGCTTCTAAATGAAGTCTCCTCGACGCAAGCGTCGAGGTATCTGAGTTGAATAAAAGATCTGATCATACTTTATGACCCCGATGCAAGCATCGAGGAATTCTTTAGA